>NZ_JAESPJ010000019.1:0-175822 GCF_016806945.1 Capnocytophaga genosp. AHN8471 | reverse complement strand
TTTCGGACAGGCTCTTTTTTTATTTTTCACCCTTAAAACTGGAAGTATATAAAAGGTTGTGCCCCACTGGAGGCAGTAGCATATACTACCCAGAAAGTGAGTGCTACTATCACTGCTTTGAAAAGTATAGGCATACTACCAAAGAAGTTCTTCAGTTGATCGTTCATATTTTGAGGGAAGAAATGCCATACAAAGCCTATTGCCATTAGTAAGAATACATTTCTATAACCCTCAATAATAGTTTGCCATTTGTGCCAATCGAATTGTAGTTCGGCAATATTATTCATCACTGTAAGGGCAATATCAAAGTCTTTTGCTCTGAAAAATATCCAACAGAAAGCCACAAAGTGAAAGGTAATTATCACAAATATTACATTGGCAGTGCTACTGAAGAAACCTTTCTTCTCATCTTCTTTTTTAGCAGGGAAAAAGTCCATAAAAGTTTTATGCACAGCCAAGGCAAGTCCGTGAAGAGCTCCCCAAATGATAAAACGCAAATTAGCCCCGTGCCATAATCCTCCTAAGAGCATTGTTGTCATTTGGTTGAAATGGCTACGTACTGATTTTTTTCTATCTTTGGCTACTACTATAGCTAATACAAATACTATTATCGCCCCTGCTACAATGTAAAGCGGTATAGGAGTGGTATCGTACATTTTTACTGCCCAAAATAGTGTAGCCCCAAAAAATAAAGTAGGGAAAAAGTAACCCCAGAAAGTACCTCGTCTGTTTCCTCCTACCGAGAAATACAAATAGTCTTTTAACCACGTTGAAAGTGAGATATGCCAACGTCGCCAAAATTCGGTAATATTTTTAGATTGATAAGGCGTACGGAAGTTTATAGGCAACGTAAAGCCCATCAGTAGGGCTAAGCCTATTGCCATATCCGAATAACCTGAAAAATCACAATAAATTTGCAATGAATAGCCGTAGACTGCCATTAAGTTTTCAAAAGGAGTATAACTATTGGGAGCCTCGAATACCCTATCTACAAAGTTTAGTGAAATATAATCGGAAATCACAGCTTTTTTGAGCAATCCTCCTATGATAAGAAAAAGAGCTAATGAGGTTTCTTCTTTAGTGAGAGTGAGCTTTTTGTATATTTGTGGAATAAAATCTTTTGCTCTTACAATAGGCCCTGCTACCAACTGAGGGAAGAAACACACGAAGAAAGCAAAGTCTAAAAAGCTCTTAGCAGGTTCTATCTCACGGCGATATACATCAATTGTGTAACTCATCGTCTGGAAAGTATAGAATGAGATACCCACTGGCAATATGATATCCATCAACGCAAAATTGCTTTGGAAAATAGCGTTAAAACTATCGATAAGGAAGTTCGTATATTTAAAATAGAACAATATCCCCAAATTGGTTATCATACTCACTGCCAAGAAGAATTTTCGAGCAGCAGGTTTTTGGGCTTTGTAAATCTGTCCAGCAAAAAAATAGTCTAATACCGAAGAGAGTATTAGTAGTACAAAGTAATTACCACCTGCTTTGTAATAAAAAAACAGTGAAAATAAGGTAACATATACCGTACGGAAATGGACGTGTTTTTTAGTGATGATATACACTAAATAAAACACCAAAAATAGCCCCAAAAACAGACTGCTATTAAATAGTAGAGGGTGATTGGGGTTATAGGTAAACCATTGTTTTACTTGTTCAGTTGTGAAGCTAAAATTATCGGTAAACCACTGGGCTAATGCTGCTGTATTCAATTTAAAATGGGTTTTAAAGAGTGTTTGGATTGTTTTTTGTAGTTTAAGTAATTACTCATAAAAGCATCGAAGAAAAGCTCACCTTGTTCTAAGTAACCATCTCTGGTATAATGTACGCGATCACCGGCGATAAGTTTTTGTTGTATAAATCTACTCATTGCTTCATTACCACCTAAGGCACGATAAAGGTCGAACACGCTATAATTATCCTTTACAGCGTTGTCTATCAGTGTATCGGCGTATTCTACGCACAATGAGGTGGTACTTTTTCTTCTATACAAAAAAGGAGGAGGAGTTGTGAGTATGATAGGGCAGTTGCCGTACTGAGTGCGTATAGTATTAATAAATTTCATCACCTCGGCATCGTATCTTTCGGGGGCAAGCCTACCATAAGCTTCATTAGTACCTAAGGAAATCACTATCAAATCGGGTTCGAGAGCACTTATCTGTTCAAAGAACAAATCGGATTTGTTGTAATCGGAAAAATGGGCTCCATTTACGCCTATTGTATGATAAATAATCCCTTTTTGGTCATTTTCGAGTACTATGCCATTAAGCGTAAACGAACTGCTTTCGGTATTAGGGGTTAAGTATATTTTATCAGAAACATTCAGATTGTCGTAAGCATAGTAGTTGTAAAGCGAATTGGCCTTGAGGATAGTTGCATTGCTCATATCCACTTTAGTTGCAGGGGCGGGAGCAGGTACAGTACCTGCAATTCCTTTAGCAGAAGCGATGTGTAACACCTGTCCTATACGGATATTACTCCCTTTCAAATGATTGTTTTTCTGCAATAGAGCTACCGTAGTGTGGTATTGTTTAGCAATGCCATAGAGGGTTTCGCCTTGAGTTACCTTATGTGAAATCATTTTAGGAACTGAAGGCTTTAAAGGAGCGGTTACCTTGCCTACATTGGTTGCCAACTCAAACTGACGTTGGTTTTTAGGGGTGATAATTTTAAGGGTATTAAAAGCGTAATCTTTATTTTTTAGGTTTAGTTCTATCACAAAATTTTTCTTATCGGTAGAAAGGGCATAGCCTGTGATTCCTGCCAATGGTGAAGATGTATTTTTCTGAGCTTCCCAAGAGATATTAGAAGTAAAACTCACATTGTGCCCACCGTTAGTACGAATAAGAGAGTATGGAAAGACCAAGCCTAATCCTGCATTGCCAAAACTTTCTTGCAAACGCTGTCTCATCACATTGGGCATCACATCGGCTTGGATGTGTGAGTCACCTATGTGGACGATATTCAGTTTGCGGTTTTTAGATTTTTCTAAAGTAGCCAATTTTTCAAAAAAAGGAGTTAGCACCGAAGTGTTGTACATATTGTTGTACTCTTTCGGAGCGTTGTTTTTGGCATAAACTGAGAGAGTATCTTTAGCAGCCAAAGGGGGGAAAACATTTTCTGCTGAGGTATAGTTAGCTCTTAAATAGAGTGTTACTCCCAATAGCATACAGCTCCCCATTATGATTTTCTTTACCAATTGTTTCTTTTTCATTATAATTGTGTCTTTTTAGTGTGTTATTAGTGTTTTTTTAGTATTACAGCTCGTACAAATCGGAGCTTTTAGGTTTTACTGAATCTTTATGTTGTGCTGCTGGTGCTTGTTGTACAGGATGTGCTGGTTGTTGTCGTGCTGGTTGTTGTCGTGCTGGTTGTTGTCGTGCTGGTGCCGCGGGCTGTACAGTACGTGTAGCTGTCGCAGTGATGCCAGTAGCAGTGGTTGTTGTGGTTGGTCGCACTTCTTGTATTTCTTTTATTTTTTCACCAAAAACATCGGCTTTCTGACTGTTATGTGGGTCTTTGTAATGTTCATATTCCTCCATCAATTTATTATACAACAAATGAGCAACCTTTTTAGCTCCTCTTGCATTGAAGTGAGTATAATCCTTGCTTGCAAGTGAAGGATTGGCTTCTACCCATTGTTTCATAGAACCTTTTCCTCCCATCAATTCGTATAAATTGATAAAACCAGAATGAGTATTACGCGCGTATTTGTGTTGCGCATTTGCCAAAGGTACTACCGCTTTATCAGTTTGCATTTCCATATTCACCTTAGTTGATTTATCAGCGGTTGAGATGATAAGAATAGAGGTATTAGGAAAACAAGCGCGTATTTGATTTACTACTTTGGTCATTCCCCTTTCGTACCACGAATAATCTAAAGTTCCATAGTTGAGCACATTAGCACCAAAGTGCAACACGATGAGGTCATATCCACCAAGTGCGTCATCAAATCGGTTCATCAAATCTACATTGAAAAGGGAAATAGGTAAACCTGAATTACCACGACTTGAAAAGTTATCAACATACACTCCTTGTCGTTCTCCTGAGCTTACTCCATAAATAGGAATACTATCTGATTTGTAAAAAGTAATGCGTACTGCTTTGGTGTTATGACCTTCAGTGAGAGGTAGGGCATTCAGTAGTTTATCGGTAGTTAGCGATTTTACCACCTTCACAGTATCATTATAGGTAATTTCAACTTTAGCTTCCTTGTTGCCCGATGAACCATAATAGAGTACAGGGGCATATAGTTGACTGATATGTTTTTGATTAGATGATTTATACTGCACCCAAGTGCCATTGCCTTGAGTAAAAAACACTTGTCCGCATACTCCAAAAGGACGTTTGGGGCGTTTTACATTCACATACGACTGTGTTTTCCAAGTATTAGAATAAGAATGCCATACACTTCCGCGAGATTTAGCCGACTCGGAAGCGATGGGCAAAAATCCAATTCCTTGTCCGCCAAAAGCATCTTGAAAGAGGGCTCTTAAATCCTGTACGATTAAGTCACCATCGGTCATTGAATCGCCGTAGTAGCCTATTCTTATCTTTCCCTTTTTAGTAGTTTCGAGTTCGTATAATTTTTTAAAAAAAGCAAAGAGATACTCATCGGATTTTTTCAATCTCTTAGCAGTAGCCATTGAATCGTTTGCCTGACTGAGCACTTTATCGATTTCCTTACCCGATATAGCTTCTAACATTAAGCTATCTACCACTACATTATCCATTGCTTTGACTTCAGGAAATATGCGTGCTGGCAAAAACTCCTTAAAGCCTATAAAGATGAGCGTAGCCAGCAAAACAATAAAAAACGATTGTTTAAAATATGATGTGTTCACAAAATGGTACTTAGTTTTCTTTCAGGGGGCAAAATTACAAAATAATTGTGAACTATGTATCACTATTGAAAAAAAAGTATTACTTTTGCGTACATTAATTTTAGTAAATATGATTGATTACTATAAAACATTAGGAGTAGAAAAAACTGCTACTCAAGAAGAAATAAAGAAAGCTTACCGCAAATTAGCGCGCAAATATCACCCTGATATGAACCCTAACGACAAGACGGCAGAGCAAAAATTCAAAGAAATTAACGAGGCTAATGAGGTGCTCAGTAATCCTGAAAACCGTGCTAAATACGACAAGTACGGAGAACATTGGCAATATGGCGAGGAGTACGAAAAAGCTCAACAACAGCAACGCGCTCGCGGTGGAGGCTTTGGCGGGTTCGGAGGTTTTGAAGGTTTTGAGGGCTTTAGCGGAGGCAATTACTCTAATGAAGATTATTCCGATTTCTTTAAAGATATGTTTGGCGGACGTGCGGGTGGCTTTGGCAGAGGTTATAGTAGCGCTTCAGGTAAATTCAAGGGGCAAGACCTCTATGCCGATATGTCCCTCCCTTTGCGCGAAGTGGCTACCACTCAGCAACGCACCTTTACAGTAAATGGCAAAAACATACGTATTACTGTGCCAGCAGGAGTATATGAAGGTTTACAAATCAAACTCAAAGGTCACGGACAAGAGGGCTATAACGGAGGTCCTAATGGCGATTTGTACATTACTTTCCACATAGAACCCGACGCTCAATTTGAACGCAATGGTAACGACCTGAAAACAACCGTAAATATTGACCTCTACACTGCTATGTTAGGCGGAGAGGTGCAAATAGATACTTTAAGTGGCAAGGTAAAAATGAAAGTAGCCCCTGAAACCCAAAACGGTACTACGGTGCGACTTAAAGGTAAAGGATTCCCCGTATATAAACAAAAAGACAGCTTTGGCGACCTCTTTGTTACTTACCAAGTGCAGTTGCCTAAGCACCTCACTGAGAAACAAAAAGAATTATTTGAACAACTTAAAAATTCATAGTTATGGAAGAGAGAATATCAAGAGAAGACATCGTTCGTTTATACAATATAGAAGTCACTTTTTTCGACGATTTAGCCTCCAGCGGGCTCATACAAACGGAGGTTATCAACAACACTACTTACCTTCATTATGACCAACTTTCTGATTTTGAACGCTTTACAAATTGGCATTACGACCTTGAAGTGAATATGGCAGGGTTGGAAATCATTCATCACTTGTTACAACAGATTGAAGAACTCAGAGGAGTAAAATTTGAATTAGCAAATTAACAAATTTTCAGAATTGCATTCTTACGCTCAAACCATAGCTTCTTACAAGTGGTAGTGAGGTATATTTTGGGTTATCAATATCATAAGTAGCTATTAACGACATACTAAGGTAATTCAAGCCTTTCATCTCAAATTTTCCCTTAAAATGATAAGTAAGGGCGGCTTCTTGCAAGCACACTTTCTTACCTGAGCGGGCTTTAAACAAGAAATTTAAATCAAAATCATTATAGTTCATTTTTCCGCGCCAACCTAATTGTGTATGAGGATAGGTAGCTGCAACAAGTTGGGTCTCCCAATAGAATCCTGGAGTTTTAGGGTAAGGATTGGGTTTTTCGCTAATGTAGCCTAAAACAAGTTCTACACCTTGTTTATTGATTTGATTGCGATAAAAAGTAACCCCAGCAGAGAGACAATCAAACAACCATTTAGTATCTAAACCTATCTCATAACACATAGAGCGTTCTGACTGCCAATCGTAAGGGTCTGTTATTGGGGTATAACCAGCACGCAATTTAGCATAACCTAATGTTCTTTCATTCATATCTAAAAATTGATGTAAGAGCATTGCTATACTTACTGAGGGAGTGAATAGGAGTTTATTATTGTCATAAATATGATTTAAATATTTTTCAGTACGTCCTGAAAGAGTAAGAAGCACTTTAGATTGCCAATCTACTTCGGTAATTGCAAAAGCAGCTTGGGTGTTACTCTCATCGTACAAAGCCCCTAAATGACTCTCTAAGTTAAAATTGGTTGAGAGTTTTTTACTATACCTAAAGATGATATCAGCGTATTGTTGTTTATAAGTGGAGTGTGCTGTAATAAGATTGTTATCCATACGAAAATGCCCAGTGAAGGATAAACCTCTACCTACTACATAATTTGCCTTAGTTAAAAACATATAGCGGTCTTTCATTTCAGTGTATTGATTGTGATAACCGCTTGGAGTGCGCTCATACTGATGGATATAATTAGCTGAAAGATCTATGTTCAATTTATCATTCAACAAAGAAGTTGCATTGTGTAAATAGCTATTATAGCGATTATAGGAGTCGTTAGGCACAATACTTGTTGATTCTAAAGAAGCTAAAGAAGCATATATTCTATTTTTTGCTCCTTTCTTAAAGTTTTGTCCTCCTGAAAAACTCACTGCATTTTGGTATACATATCCCGTTCTATAAATATCTTCTGAAGAAAGTGGTTTTAACAACTCGGCTGATGAAGAGAAATTGACATTCAGTTTCTTACTTATAGATTTTTTAGTGCGAATAAGTACTACTCCATTAGCTGCTGATGCTCCATAAATAGCCGCAGCTTGAGTACCTGACAAAACAGTAAGACTCCTTATATCCTCAGGGTTGAGATCAGAGGGATTGTCTATAGGTACCCCATCTACTATATAACGCACTTTGTTACCTCCTCTTATCTCTAAGGCTTCGTGTTGTAGCTGTACCCCTGCAATCCTACCTTCAAGACTATTGAGAAAATTCATCTGTTTTACTTCAGTAAGTTCTTGTTCTCCTATAGATTGTTGCGGGTAAGTAAACGTTTCTTCCTCTTTCCTTCGTTCGAGTGAAGTGTAGAAAAGTATGCTCATAGGTCCATAACAAACTGTTCCCACACTTTCTTCTAAAACAATTTTAAAGTGTTTTTTCTTAGCTTTACCTTCTATTTTTTTGTATTGTTTTTCATATCCCATAAAGGCAATTTCAAGTACATCACCTTCTTTTGCTTGGAGCTGAAATTTACCGTCTAAATCTGTCATCACCACTTGTGGAGGTTCTGTAGGTGGAGAAGTTTTTACAACTATTGGAACAAAAGAAATTGGATTTCTTTCTTTTGCATCTATCACACGCCCAGTGATATTTTTCACTTGGGCGTGTAAAGTTGCTCCTAATAGAAAAAGCAAAAGTAAGAATCGATACATATAGCTTTCAGTTTCATTGTCAATTTTCTGGTGGAAATCTATAACCATTGCCAGTAGCACTATCAAAAGAAGCTCCTGAGGGCAGGCTGATTATAGGCATTCCATAAGACGACCAATCCCAGAGCCCTGTTTCGTCGTCGGTTACCTCTTTGGTATTAAAATCTATTTTTTTGCCGTTGAGAGGCAAGTAAAGTTGTAAATCTTTGTTAGTAGGTAAAGTATGCCATAGGTTAGCTTTAAGTTCTTGTTGAGTAAGAGCTCTTCGCCAAAAGCGTAACTCTCTCAAGCACTGGTTACTACCTGCTATATAGAGGTTTCTAAGTTGTACAGCTCCTCCTTGTAACAATTGGGTAGCGACAGTTTTGCCATTTACAAAAGCACGTAAAGTGTTGCCATCATAAGTAAACGATAGAGCATACCATTTGTTTACTTGAGGAGCGAAAGCTGTTGTAGGAATTTCGAGAGCGGTAACGGTATTGAGTCGCACTTGTAATTGTCCGTTTTTAAACACTATTTCTAATGGTTTTGCTGTATTTTTATTGAGCCCTATGATAGGTACTTCACCAGTAAGACTTTCCACATACACTGTAGTTTCAAAACTCCACTGCTCAAAAACATTACTTGAAGAAAGAATTTCGGTAGAAGTTACCGAAGTTGTGCCCATTTTTAACACTTTACTATATCTGTTAGGACGAATCACCAACAGCAAATGTTCTTGCCCATCAATTGCTTGTATGCTTTTTCTATTCACAATTTGCAATGGGAGAGCATACACTTCATCATCATCGAAAATGAGATTTTTTATAGTAATTTTTATAGGAGTTTCTCTTTCACCTTTGCCAAAGACAATAATTTCATCAACTTTGTATTTATCAGCAGGCAACAATTTATAATTTACGCCATAGCGTTCATTATAATCAGCGAGATATTGCGCATCCCCTGTAAGGAGATCTGCAAATAGGTTTTTCTCAGCCGGATAGATGAGTTGAGCTTTTACGTTTTCTAAGTTGTTTTCTTGGTATTCTTGCACAAATACCTCTTGCGATTTATTGCCTACAAAATAAACCTTTTGGTCAATATTAGGATGAGCAATTTTTTCGGTAGTTTCATCTTTACAAGCTACTATTGAGAGCAAGCTGAGTATTAAAAATATTTTTTTCATCATTATAGAATTTTAGAATTGCATTTTTACATTTAATCCGTAACTTCTTACGGAAGGCAACATAAATTTATCATAACCGCTGCCATAAGTACCTACTGAAGGCACTATTTCGGGGTCGAATGGTGCTTTGTTATAGAGCATTAGCAGGTTGCTACCTACTAACGACACACTGAGATCTTTCAACCCTTTCACAATAAAACCTTCTCTAAAATGATAGGTAAGAGCAGCTTCTTGCAAGCGAATATTAGTAGCCGAATACTGATAATCGGTAGCAGTTCTATTAGCTACAAAAAGAACATAGTTAGCACCACGATTAGCTGCAGAGGCTTTAGAAACCCCATAACGATCAAAATAACGTTCCGTTTCTGAAAGAACTATTCCACCTAAACGCGCTTTGAACAAGAAATCTAAATCAAAATTCTTATAGCTCAATTTTCCTTTCCAGCCTAAGAGCCAATCAGGGTTTGTAGAGCCTAATTTATTGCCATTAGCATCGTATATATCGCCTATTTCACCTCCTTCACGCAAGGTGTACATACCATTGGTAATCTCACGAGGTAGGCTCAGTATCTTATTTTTATTAGTAGAAGCAATGATTTGAGTTTCACCTTTCAATGCTCTGTTATAAGTGTATCCAAGTGCTACTTCTACTCCTTGATTTTGTACCTCTCCCGCTTGTTGCCACAAAATGGGAACTAACTGATTGTTAGTACGGGTGTGATAGAATGTAGCATTCAATGAAAGATTGTTAAACCATCGGGTATCTAAACCTACTTCGTAAGAGGTGGTACGTTCTAATTGTAAATCAGCAGGGTAGTTAGGTAAAGTATACGAATCACCTATCCAAGCGCGAGAAGTTTCGGCAACGCCTAACCCCGCATAGCTCATAGGGGCGGCTACTTGGCTGTAACCTCCGCGCAATTTGGCATCTTTCAATATATCTTTATTTATATTTACATATAAGGGTATTGCTAATCCTATTGACGGACTGAAGACTGTACTTTCGCTTGTGTAAGGAAAATTGGATGGTTTATCAGCGCGACCTGAGAGAGTGAGGTATAATTTATTTTTCCAATCTATTTCAGCCATTGCAAAGAAAGCTGTATTGCTTCTTTTTCCCCATAACGGGTGAAAAATCGCCGTAGGAGCTGCAATATTGCTTTGAGTGAAATTGTTTACATTTGTCAGATTTCCTCTATAACCATCTACTTGAGTGTCATAGCCTTCATAAGAAGCTCCGAGGTGAGCATCTAAATCCAAACCTAAAACCGTTTTATTATAATGAACGATAACATCGGCATATTGTTGTTTAAAGGTTTCTTTCCAATGAGCATAATAACCGTTAGCAGCCGCATAAGCAGGAAGTGTGGAAGCATAACGCTTGTCGTCCATAGTAGAAGAAGTATTATCCATACGAAAACGAGCTGCCACTTCTAGATTATCCATAATTTTGTAGTTCGCTTTAGCTGAAAACATATAGCGATTTTTAGTAGCAGGACGCAAATTGCGATAGGCAATCCAATAAGGATTTTGGATATTTTCTCCTAAATTAGCAGGAGTATCAGGAGTTCCAGACCCCGCTATCCAATACTGTTTATCATAACCTGCTACAGCATCATAACGCTCAAAATAACGCTCTTGAGCAAATTGTTCACCTCTTGGATATAGATATAAACCTACTATAGGGTTGAAAGCGATGCCCGAAGCAACCTGATTGCGCTCATACTGACGGATATAGTTACCTGAAAGATCTATATTCAACTTATTTTTTAACAGAGAAGTGCTATTTTGCAAATAAGCGTTGTAACGGTTATATACGCTATTAGGCACTATCCCTCCTGATTGCAAAGAAGCTACTGAAGCATACGTTTTATTATTGCCACCTTCAAAATTAAATCCACCTGAAACATTTAGTGAATTTTGGTATAGGTGACCTGTTCTATAAAAATCATTGATATTAAAATCAGTACCCTTAGGTAAGGCGCGAGTAGAGAGAGAAGTGTATTGTCCTAAGTCATTGCCATAAGTTTCTTGGAACTCAGGTTTTGTTAGTTTATTTACAAATTCTACTGAGGAAGACAAGTTAATATTGAGTTGATTGTCATTAGCCTTCTTAGTGCGAATGAGCAGTACCCCATTAGCAGCCGATGCTCCATAGAGGGCAGTGGCTTGTGCCCCTTGTAGTACTACGACCTCTGCAATGTCTTCAGGATTGAGGTCGGATATACCTTCGCTGGTATCTCTGCCACTGCCTCCAAGCCCTCTTTCAGCTTGGTTAGCTATAGGCATTCCATCCACCACATAAAGCACGTTGTTATCACCAAAAAGCGAGCGAGCCCCGCGCATCGTAGCTTTAGTAGCCCCACCTATACCCGTAGCACTACGCTGGATATGCAAGCCTGCAACCCTGCCATCAAGGCTATTCACAAAATTTGCTTGCTTGACTTGAGTGAGGTCTTTGCTTGATACAGCTTGTTGTAGATAGGTTAAACGATATGGGACTTTTTGGATCCCCAAAGCCATAGTTTTTGGAGGAATAGTAATAAAAGGGAGGATACAAAGGCCTATTTTTTCCTCTTTTAAAACCACCCTAAAATTGATAGTTTTATTTTTACCCTCTACTTTTCTTCTTTGGGTTTCATAGCCTAAAAAACTAAACTCAAGTATATCACCTACTCTAGCTTTGAGTTCAAATTTACCATCAATATCTGTAGAAACACTTTTAGGATTTTTTGATGAATTTGTGTTTTTAATAATTACTTCAACTGATGGTAGAGGCTCATTGTTCTCATCGAAAACTTCCCCTGTAATAGTTTTCATTTGAGCTTGGAGGGCTCCTGAAGTTAGGAGCAACAAGGTTAAAAGAAGTTGTATTTTCTGTTTCATAGCGATATATTTATAAATATACCCCGCAAAAATAATACTTCTTAGTTAAAAATACAAAATTTTTATATTTTTTTAACGTTTAAAAATGAATTTTGAACATCAAACCTGTGTTTTTGGGTGTAGAAGGAGGAGCAGAATGGTAGAGCGACACATTGAGAAAATAGGCAACATCAAGCAAACCTCTTAAATTGTAACTAAGCGAAAGTTCTTGTAAGTGTAATTGTGTAGTGTCGGAAGTGAGCAGAGCTGTAAGTTGCCAATTATTATCACTCATATAGGTTTGCCACCCCAAACGCCAAGATGTTCCTATTTCTTTTTCGTTAAATGAAGTGATGAACTTGTTGCGCCAAGTATATTGTTTGTAGTAGTATACCCCTCCTATTCTCATTTCTGCTCCTTCAGTTTGTAAGCGATTGTTGAGTAAGGAAGTATCTTCTAATGAAGTGCGATATAGGGTAGCATCACAAAAGAAACTACCCCACCATTCAGTTTCAAATCCTATTTCATAAGAAGAATCTTCTCCCCAAGTATATGCCCCACGTAATTTACTATTAGTGAGTTTTTTATTTCTCTTTTTTTGTAATTTTTTAAAGATGTGATGTGGTAACACTGAAGCTCCTATCGTAGGTCGCCAATACAAGGCGTTCGCTGAGCTTACTGTAGGAAAATCACGCCTTGCCGAAAAATACAGATAGGCTTTCTCATCATATTCTAAAGAAGTAAGCCCAAAAACAGCTGTTTTATCTCTTTCATAAGAAGTTCCTAAATGAGAATGGAGTAAAAAACCATAATCTAAATAGCATAGATAATTGAGCAACACATCGGTATAATAAGAAAGTTTTTCAGAAGGCAAAGAACGATTGTCTAACCTAAAATGAGTCCCTACATTAAAATCACTCCAATTTCTATAAGTTAGTGCTCCTGAAAAAGCATAGAAATTTTCAGGAGCTACTAATGTTTGTTGATTTTGGTGAGAATACCCCCCTGAAAGATCTAAATTCAACCCCGTTCTACCGATATAACTATTATGGCGAGCAAAGAGTTGATAGCGTTCATAAGGTGAAAATTGATTTTCTCGCCCTGATTGCAAGGAAGTAGCTGATAGATAGGTTTGATGCTCATCATTATTACCCATATATAAACTAATTGCATTTTGTGCAATTGTTTTTCCGTTGCTATAAACGCCCGTAGCCGATGAAAAATTACGTTTTGCTTCCCAGTTTTTTCTTATTTTAGTAGTAATTACCACAGCTCCATTAGATGCCTCACCTCCGTACAAGGTAGCTGCCGAGGCACCAGGCAACACTTCTATTTGTTGTATATTTTGTGGGGTTAGATACGCAATATCATCAGCATTTTGGCTTATAGGAATACCATCAACTACATAAAGCACCTTCCCACCTCGGATTGTATTTGTACTTGCGTTGAAACTCAAGGCGCGTCCTTCCAAAATATCAGTCAATTGAACCGTAGGTAGCTCTCGATAATCTCTTGAATATATATTTTGTCCTTGATAAGGCAAGTTTTCCCAATATTCGCGAACACCAGGTGCTGCTGGAAACATCAATCGTGGAGCCCCTGGAATATCACAAAGCGTTTCAGTCTCTTCCTCTTCGAGAGTAATATTAATTTTTTTAGTATCTTCTTTGATAGTGCGTTCTATCTTTTCATAACCTAAAAAAGAAAATTCTAACACTTCACCTACAGACACTTCTATACTAAAATTCCCATCAAAATCGGCTACAACTCCACGTTTAGTGCCTTTTACCCACACCGAAGCTCCAAACATAGGGATGTGCTCTTCATCTACTACTCTCCCTGTTACAGTAAGGGTTTGAGCCAATGAAGGTAAAGCAAAAAGTCCTAAAAAAGCAATTATAAGTATATTTTTTAGATTCATAGAGCAGAAATTTAAGGCAAAGATACAAAATAATTAGTAAATTTTAAAAATTAGAAAACTAGCTAATTAGTTTTTTTTTTGCTATTTCAAAAAAATATTATACTTTTGCCTGATTTTTAGTTTATAAATAGAAAAAACAAAAATGGCTCGGTCTATTGATTCTTTTAACAAACGACGATTACTCACTTCCTATTTTTCGGTAATAGTGAGCATTACCTTAGTACTCTTCCTATTGGGATTCTTTGGTTTTTTAGTGTTCAGTACTAAAAAGTTAGCCAATCACTTCAAAGAACAAGTAACTGTTACTATTCTCATTAAAGACGAAGCTAAAAGTGCCGATATCGCTCAATTACAAAAAACACTCTCAGTAGCTTCATTTGTAAAATCATTGCGATTTATCTCCAAAGATGAAGCTGCTGAAACCTTTAGCAAGGACATAGGCGAAGATTTTGTGAGCTTCATTGGTACAAACCCCTTACAAAATGTTATCGACTTGAGCTTAAAAGCCGATTATGCTGAACCCGATAAAATGGCTGAAATAAAACGTGAATTAGAACAAAACTCTTTTGTATCGGAAGTAGTATACGATCAATCCCTCGTCGCTCTCATTCACGAGAACGTAAATAGAATAGGACTTATTACTTTAGTATTTAGCGCACTCTTCACCTTTGTATCGGTACTGCTCATCAATGCTTCTATTCGCCTATCTATCTACTCTAAACGTTTTATTATCAAAACAATGCAATTGGTAGGTGCCACCCGTAGTTTTATACGTCGCCCGTTTATCCGCACTAATGTACGCTTGGGTATTTTGAGCGCTTTTCTCGCTATACTGCTATTCTACGGGGCACTCTTAGCAATTGTAAAATCATACCCTGAGTTTTCTATATTATTAGACAAAACGATATTATGTGTCGTTTTTATAGGAATTTTCGCTATGGGAATTCTCATCAGTTGGTTGAGCACTTATTTCGCTACACAACGATTCTTAAACTTAAACACAAACGATCTCTACTATTAAATAAACAACAGATATGAAACATCATTCAACTTCTATATTCGGAAAGAAAAACTATCTCATAATGGGAATAGGATTAGCGGTAATCGCTATTGGTTTTATACTGATGAGCGGTGGCGGAAGCGACAACCCCGCAGTATTTGATACGTCGATTTTCAATTTCAGACGCATTCACTTAGCCCCTGCTTTGGTGCTATTAGGCTTTGCTATTGAAATATATGCCATTTTAGTAAAACCTAACGAAGAAGAAAATACAAAAAAAAATGCATAAGGCTATGGTGATTGTGACTCTACAGCGCGAAAAGTGCATAGGATGTAACTATTGTGTAGAGATGGCACCAGAGCAGTTCCAAATGTCTAAAAAGGACGGCAAAAGTGTACTATTACGCTCTACCGAGAAAAAAGGTTTTTTTACACTCAAAAGTTATGACGATAGCATTTTTGAAGATTGTGAAAAAGCTCAAAAGGCTTGTCCTGTAAAGATTATAACTACTAAAAAAATATAATAACAATGAAGAAAATAGTATTATTATCAATATGTTTATTAGCTTCTTATAGTATAGAAGCCCAATATATAGGACTCAAAGCTGGGTACAACTACGCTACCCTAAAAGGCAATGTAAGTGACAGTGCTAGCTTTAAACCTTATCACGGTTATTTTGCAGGAATTACATTAGAGTTCCCGCTCTCTAATTTGTTCTCTCTACAAGTAGAAGGTATTTACAACCGACGTGGAGCAAATATCACCTCCAATACTTATGGCAAAGCTAAACTGAGTTTAGATTATATCTCTTTACCTGTGATGGCGCGCTTCAATGTAGGAAAAGGTATCAACTTGCACATAGGACCTCAGTTAGAATATCGTATCGACAAACCTAACTTTTACTTTGATGCAGGTACCGACCCTGTAACACGTGTAAAAGACGATGCATTAGACATTATCGATGGAGCAATGACTGTAGGCATTGGTTATATGACCGACTCTGGGTGGTTTTTTGAAGCACGCTGGGTACAAGGGCTCACCAGTATTTTTGAATCAGACGAAACTAGTCTCACTCGCACAGGTATCAGTCCTGATTACAATTTCAAAAATAGGACACTTTCTGTAGGGGTGGGATATAGGTTTTAAATAACAAATAAATTAAGTAATAGGTTACAGATGATGAGAAAATTTATAATTATTATAATACTTTTTATAGGATTGTGGGGTTGTGAAAAAGAACGACGTGCACGCAATCCTTACTTGGGTGAGGTGCCTATTAATCTTGATGTTACAGAACTTGATATGCTAAGATATCGACTCCAGAGTATTGGTAATAGTGCTTTTATTTCTCAACAAGGGCTCAGAGGCATTTTTGTTACTTGTTATGGTGAAGGACGTTATTTAGCTTGGGAAGCTGCTTGTCCTAATCACTCTTTAGACGGCTGCTACAGCAGGTTATACAGCGTTAAAACCCCTACTGAAGAAGCTAATTATGAACTCCACGATTATACTTATGTAAGATGCTCTTGTTGCCATACAGTTTACAGTCTAACTACAGGTAATCCTTTTGTTTTAGGAAATATTGCTAAACCTTATCCTCTACTCAACTACAATGTTACTGTATCGGGAACCTCTGGTAAATATTCGTTAAAAATCCGCAATAACTAAATGCTCTCGAAATACTTTGAAAATACAAAGCCCATCACCTTTATCATAGTACTATTAGCACTTTTGATAGGCGATGGGCTATATCAATTTCAGATATTACAACAGCCTTTAGAGGTTGGGGCACATCTTTTATTTTTGTCTATCAACCTTACACTACTTCTATTTTCCTTAATATTACTACACCAAATAGATAGATGGAATGAACTCACCGAAACTAAAAACAGTTATTCTATCGCCTTCTTCAGTATTTTAATAGTGCTCTTTCCTACTCTTTTTGACAATATAAAATTAGTAGGAGCTAACTTACTGATCATCATAGCTCTGTGGAGAGTACTTACCTTAAAAACTGGAGAGGGGATTCCTCAAAAGTTATTGGATACCTCCCTACTCATTATCTGTGCGAGTTTGCTACATCCTTGGGCATTGGTATTCATACTAAATGTATGGACTTCGCTATTGTTCTATGGGGCTGAGAAGCGCCGTTATTGGTTTATCCCCCTCTTAGCTCTTTTAGTAATTGCTTTATTAGGAGGAGCTATACTTATAATATTACAAATACCTTTTTCTTTTGATAGTTATTACAACTTAGTAACTACCGATATAATGCGATTATTACAACTTCCCTCCTACCCTATTGCCACAACAATTGCTTTAATGAGTTTAGGATTGTTATTTTTAGTATCAATAGTGGTGTATTATTTCAGAAGTACTTATCACAGCATTAGCTCAATAGTGGTAGTACAATTTTTATGGGTAGGTTTGCTTGTAGCATTTTTATCAAAAGAAGTGATTTATATTTTTGCCCCCATAGCCATACTTTTTGCATTGTATATCGAAAAAATACGACTATGGTGGCTAAAGGAAACTGTACTATGGATACTATTATCTCTGCCTGCTACAATACTCTTACTCCATTTTATTACCAAAAGCTAAATCGCCTGCATCACCTAAGCCAGGCACTATATAACCGTGATCGTTGAGGAGTGGGTCGATAGTAGCAATCCACAAGTGAGTGGTTTCAGGAAATTTATCTTCTAAATATTCTATCCCTTGTTGTGCCCCAATTACAGCAAATAAGTGTATTTCTTTAGGAGTTCCTAAAGGCTTCAAAGCGTTGAACACATTGGCAAACGAACGACCTGTAGCCAGCATCGGGTCGGCTAAGAAAAGTATTTTACCATCTAAAGAAGGAGAGGCAAGATATTCTACCATTATATCAAAATCGGTTTCGGAAGTGTGTTTGCGATAAGCCGATATAAAAGCATTATCTGCATTGTCAAAATAGTTCATCAAGCCTTGATGCAATGCCAAACCAGCACGCAAAATAGAGCAAATTACAATCTCATCTTTGGGTAATTGTACTTTTTTTTCACCTAATGGGGTAGTAATTACCTCAGTTCTGTAGTGTAGAAATTTACTCATTTCATAACACAATACTTCGCCTATACGTTCTAAATTTTTACGAAAACGCATACGGTCTTTTTGGATATTTACGTCGCGCAACTGGGCGATAAATCGGTTTAATACAGAGGGCTCTTCGCCTAAATGGTGTATAATCATTGGTGTGGTAACTTTAATATTTTCAAGCCACAAAAGTAGTATATAATTTATTAATTTCCAAATTTGCTAATTTGCTATTTTATTTTTTTGGCACGCTATTTGGGATAATCACTACGAAACATTAAACAATAATTAAGCGTATGAAAAAAACAATCACTAAATTAACAGCTTTTATTGCTATAATGCTACTCACCACTACTGCCTATGCTCAAGAGTTTCACTTAGGAGCTAAAGCAGGAGCTAACTTAGGAAAATTGGATGGCGTTGCCTACAGTAAAGGCTTCAAATTGGGATACCAATTGGGCGGCTTTGTAGAATATGACTTCAATGACAAATGGGGGCTACAAGGCGAGATTCTATTTAGCCAAACTAACACAAAGTTCCGTGATAGTTATCAATCAGTGTGGGATGAAAAGTTTGATAAAGAAAAGACTTTGAACTATGTAGGCGTACCTTTACTCTTTAAATACAATCCTAGTGGGTTGATTTCATTGCACGCAGGTCCGCAATTTAGTTTTCTTGCTAATAAAGATGATAGCACTTGGGAAAATGGTAAAAAACTTTTCAAAGATACCGACTTCTCGTTAGTTGCTGGTGCCGAAGTAAATTTAGGTCCGCTCTTTGCTTACGGTCGTTATGTATGGGGCTTTTCTGATATTAGCAATACCCTTAAAGAGAAAGCCACTACCCAACAAATTCAACTGGGTGTAGGCGTACGTTTTTAGACTTACGAATATATTAGTTAATTAGAAGATAGGTTTTAAGGATTAACAAGTATCACCTTAAACCCTATCTTGTTTTTTTTTAATATAGTAGATATTTTTTTCTCACTTCTTTAAATTTTCCTAACTCTTTTTGCCAGGTTTGGCGTATTTCAGATTCAGTTTTACCTTCTATAATTTGTTTTTTTAGAGCATCGATACCTGCTATTCTATTGAAAGAGGATGTGAAGAAAGGCGTTTTTACCCCTTTACTTTGTTCAAAAGCTTTTTTAAGCCAAGAAAGATTGAGTTGGTTTAAGCGAGGTGTTTTGCTCAAATCTTCACCATAACACAATTTCCCATTAAACTTTGGATTTTTATCTCCTGCATTAGGGTGGGGTGTAAAACTAAATGTACTTTTCGCAAAATAAGGTGAACCATAAATTTGAAACTGCTGAGAAGTACCACGCCCCATACTCACATTAGTTCCTTCAAAAAAACACAAACTGGGGTATAAGTTTATCGACATATCATTAGGCAGATTGGGCGATGGTTTTACAGGCAGGCTATAAGGTGTTTGGTGAGTATAGTTCGCTAACGGAATCACCTTTAAATCAGCAGTAACACCTTCGTGCAACCACTTTTCACCATTAATCATCTGGGCGTATTCACCAATAGTCATTCCGTAGACCACAGGCACAGGGTGCATCCCAATAAAACTCTTAAATTGTGGTTTCAGTACTGGCCCATCAATATAATGTGCATTAGGATTAGGGCGATCTAACACTATTATAGGAATATGCTGCTCGGCACAAGCCTCCATTACATAGTGTAAAGTAGAAATATAAGTATAGAAACGCACACCAACATCTTGTAAATCGAAGAGTACGAGGTCTACCTCTTTCAGTTGTTCAGGGGTAGGCTTTTTATTTTTACCATAGAGTGAAATGATAGGTAAGCCCGTTTTAGAATCTTTGCCATCTTTTACCATTTCACCCGCATCAGCTTCTCCTCTAAATCCGTGTTCGGGAGCAAAAACCTTACTGATGTCTATTTTTTTCTTTAATAGGGTATCTATTAAATGTACATAATTACCTTTTTCAGTCTTCACAATTCCTGTTTGGTTAGTGACTACAGCTATATTTTTTGCACGCAAATCCTTAATATAAAGATACATTCGGTTTGCGCCTACAACTACTTCTTTTGTCTGTTTTTCAGCTTTTTGCACAGATGAGTAGTCTTGCGATTGTCCATTATTTTTGCACGAAATGAACGTACATAAGAAAAAAAGTGTAATTTTGGCACTTCTAAAAGGCATTATTGTTTTGAATGTTGAATATTTCATAGCAAAAAGAGTTATTTTCTCAAAAGGGGACAAAGGTACAATTTCTTCTCCAATTATCAAAATGGCAATAGCTGCTATTGCTGTAGGAATGGTGATGATGCTCATCGCTATTGCTACGGGTATTGGTTTGCAACAAAAGATTAGAGAAAAATTAGTAGTTTTCCACGGTCACATACAAATTTTCGATTACGGCAGCAATGCTTCACAAGTTACTACCAAACCTATTAGCATACAACAGGATTTTTACCCTAATTTTTCGGCAGTGCCCGAAGTTACTCATATTCAAGCAGTAGCAACCAAAGGCGGAATTATCCGTACCGAGAATACTTACGAATCCATTCTCGCTAAAGGTGTAGGGCAAGATTACAATTGGTCACTTATTCGCGATTTTATTACCGAAGGGCGCACTCCTAATGTATCAAGTGAAGAACTGACCGATGAGATACTGATGTCCACCTATTTAGCTAACAAACTGCATCTTAAACTCGGCGACCACTGCCAAGCTATCTTCTTAAAAGACGAAGCTGCTCAAGCTCCTAACCAACGCAATTTTAAAATTGTAGGTTTATACAACAGTGGTTTTCAAGAGTTTGACGCATCGTATATCTTCACTGATATTCGTCATATTCAAAAAATCAACAAATGGAAAGCTGATGAGATAGGCAATTTTGAACTTTTTATCAAAGATTTTGATCGTATTGAGGCAGTAGGCAAACAGGTATACGGCAAAATTGGTACTTTCCTCGATTCACAAACAATTATTCAAAGATTTCCTTTTATTTTTGAGTGGCTCAGTATGTTCGATTTTAATATTTACCTCATCATCGGGATAATGATAGTTGTAGGTGGATTTAATATGATTACAGCTATTCTCGTGCTCATTTTAGAAAAAACCCCAATGATAGGAACTCTGAAAAGTTTAGGAGCTTCTGACCGCAGTATTCGCAAGATTTTTTTATATAATGCTACCTATATCATAGGTTTAGGTTTATTATGGGGTAATATTTTAGGTTTCTTACTATTGTGGTTACAGCAGCGTTACAGTATTATCAAGTTAGACCCAGCAACCTATTATGTAAGCGAAGTACCTATTGCTTTCATTCCCTTATGGGTAATATTGCTCAACATAGGGGTCTTGTTGTTGTGCTTACTAATGTTGCTCATCCCTACCTATGTGATTACCAAAATATCACCTACTAAATCGATGAAATTCTCCTAATTTCTAAACTTAATTAATTATAATCTATATGAAACACTTTTTGTTAACTTTAGTACTTTTTTCAGTAGCAACTTTGGCAATGGCTCAAAGCCCAAACATTTTAGATCCTGCTTATCAAAACAGCCGCCCTAATCCTTGGACTTTTGGAGGAAATATAGGCTTTAGCTATTCTTATGGCTTAGGGGTAGATATATCACCACGTGTGGGGTATAAAATCACCGACGATTTAGAATTAGCCGCTATTGTAAATGGTTCACTACAACACAGTGAGTATTTTCGTAGCCTTTCAGTGTCAGTAGGTCCTGCTTTATCATACTATATAGGAAGGGTAGCCTATATAAGCACTAGCTATCAGCATTATTTCATCTCTCAAAAACACAAAACTACAAATATGAAATATAATACCGAAGAGGACGCTCTTTATATCGGGGGAGGATATATGCAGAACTTAGGAGGCAATGTGTATGTGCAAATAGGCGCAAGCTACAATGTGCTTTATAAAAAAGACAAAAGCATTTTTAGCACTGGTTTTATACCCAATATAGGTGTTGTTATAGGGTTGTAATTGGCTAATTGACAAATTATTCATACCTTTGCACCCTCAATCACTATAAATAATGACAAATACAGGAAAAATTGAACTAATGGCTCCCGCTGGAAACTTCGAGTCACTACAAGCAGCAATAGATAACGGTGCCGACTCAGTATACTTCGGGGTAGACCAACTCAATATGCGTGCAAGAGCAAGCATTAACTTCACCATTGCCGACCTTGACGAAATTGCTCGCCGTTGTGCTCCTAAAGGCATCCGCACCTACCTCACCCTCAACACTATCATCTACGACCACGATCTTTCTATTATCAAAACACTACTTGATGCAGCAAAAAAAGCAGGGCTTACTGCCGTTATCGCTATGGATCAGGCTGTCATCGCCTACGCCCGCCAAATAGGAATGGAAGTGCATATCTCTACTCAAATCAACATCACCAATATCGAAACTGTGCGCTTCTACGCTATGTTTGCCGATACGATGGTGATGAGTCGTGAACTCAGTTTGCGACAAATAAAAAAAATATGTGAACAAATAGAAAAAGAGCAAATCAAAGGTCCTTCAGGCAATCTAGTAGAAATAGAAATATTTGGGCACGGGGCACTTTGTATGGCAGTATCAGGCAAGTGTTATTTGAGTTTACACTCTCACAATTCTTCAGCTAATAGAGGTGCTTGCAAACAAAATTGCCGTAAGAAATACACCGTAATCGACCAAGAAAGCGGTTTTGAAATAGAACTTGACAACGAATATATGATGTCACCTAAAGACCTCTGCACTATCGACTTCCTCGACCAAGTAATTGATACTGGCGCAAAAGTATTGAAAATTGAGGGTCGTGGACGCGCCCCAGAATATGTAGCTACTGTAATTCGCACCTATCGTGAAGCTATTGATGCCTATTACGCAGGTACTTATTCTAAAGATAAGTTTGAAGGATGGATAGAGACTCTAAAAACTGTATATAATCGTGGCTTCTGGGGAGGTTATTACTTAGGACAAAAATTGGGTGAATGGAGCGAAAACCCTGGTTCTAACGCTACCCAAAAAAAAGTGTATATCGGGCAAGGCAAGCATTACTTCCCTAAAACGGGTATCGCTGAATTTGCTATTGAAGCCTTTGATATAAAAATAGGCGACAAAATCCTCATCACAGGCCCCTCTACTGGTGTGCAAGAGCTTGAGCTTACCAGTATGATGGTCAATGATGTCCCTGCCGAACGTGCTAAAAAAGGCGATTCTTGCACTATAAAAACTAATTTCAGAGTGCGACTATCTGATAAACTCTATAAAATAGTAAAAAATAACTAATAATGAACACACTACAAGCAATTATAATTGCCATTATCGAAGGTCTCACCGAGTATCTTCCTATCTCATCTACAGCACATATGGGCTTTACAGCATCCCTTATGGGTATCCCCGATGACGAATATTTGAAAATGTTTCAGGTATCTATACAATTTGGTGCTATTCTCTCAATTGTAGTGCTATATTGGCGTAAGTTCTTCAACTTTACTCAATGGCAATTCTATTTCAAATTAGCTTGTGCCGTAGTGCCTGCTCTTATACTTGGCAAACTCTTCGACGACAAAATAGAAGCCGTTTTAGGTAACCAAAAAGCCATTGCTATTACACTTATCATAGGAGGAATAATCTTATTGTTTGTAGACAACTGGTTTAAAAAACCTACCATTCACGATGAGAAGCAAATCAGTGTAAAGAAAGCTATAACCATTGGCTTTTGGCAATGTTTAGCAATGATGCCAGGCACCTCGCGTTCGGCAGCCTCTATCATAGGTGGGATGACCCAAGGACTCACACGTAAAGCTGCTGCCGAGTTCTCCTTCTTTTTAGCCGTCCCTACAATGCTTGCCGTAACTGTATATTCTATTTTCTTGAAGAAATGGGGGGATGCCGAAGAAAAAGGTTACGAGTTGATAATGAAAACCGATGAGAGTTTTTGGCTGTTTATTATAGGTAATGTAATAGCTTTTGTAGTGGCTATGATAGCTGTAAAATTCTTTATCCATATCCTCACAAAATTCGGCTTCAAAGTATGGGGAATCTACCGCATCATAATCGGAACTGCATTGCTAATCTATTTCTCTATAAACTAACTACTGATACACCTAAAATGAAAATATTATTTCTGACAATAGCTTTTGTTTGTCTGCTCATTCACTCTATAAAAGCTCAGACAGATAGTTTATCAGTAATGGATGAGCAAGGAATCGTAGCCGACACTTTGCGCAGTGATGCAGAGAAACCACAACTCAAACAAGTAATTTTACCTGCTTCTCTCATTACCTTAGGAGTAATTTCTAATGCTACCTACATAAATCGCTATGTACAGCGCCACGTTTATAATTATTCTGGCGGCCATAAGTTACGTATTGACGACTATATACAATACGCTCCCATTGTAAGTGTTTTTGCTTTTAGCAACTTAGGCGTAAAAGCTAAACACACCGTCAAAGAACGATTGATTATAGGAGCTACCGCCTATGCTATAATGGGGGCTTTGGTAAACGGAGTGAAATACACTGCCAAAATACAACGCCCTGATAGTAGTGCTTTCAACTCCTTCCCTTCAGGGCATACAGCAACTGCTTTCACAGGAATGGAAATCCTATGGCAAGAATATAAAGATGAAAATGTGTGGGTAGGTATCAGTGGCTATGCCTTTGCTACTACAGCGGCAACCCTCCGCTTATACAACAACCGCCACTGGATAGGCGATGTTTTAGGTGGAGCTGGGATAGGCATTCTCAGCGCAAAAGCAGCCTATTGGCTCTTCCCTTATACTTCAAAACTACTTACACGCAAAGAAAAATCATCTGTACAAATGGCTATCTACCCTGTTTATTCTGATGAAATGAAAGGAATAGGGCTCACCCTTTTTCACTAAAAAATAGCTTCTAATGGCAATTATTACCACTATATTAAACAAAGTACCCCGACCTTGGCTCATCAAATTGAGCTATTGGGTGCGCCCCTTTTTATCTTTCTATCTACGAGGTAAAAAATATCAAGACCCCATTGACGGATATACTTTTAGAAAATTCTTACCCTATGGCTATGGCAAAGCACGCCCCAATGTGCTCTCCCCCTCTACCCTATCATTAGAACGCCATAGGTTGTTATGGCTCTATCTCACTCGCGAAACAGACTTCTTTTCCAAACCCTTAAAAGTACTACACGTAGCTCCCGAGCAAGCCTTCTATAAACGATTTAAAAAGCAAGCTAACCTCGATTACCTCACAACCGACCTCTATTCGCCTTTAGCTGATGTAAAAGCCGACTTATGTGCCCTCCCTTTCGAAGATGAAAACTTTGACGTGATATTTTGCAATCACGTGTTAGAACACATCCCCGATGATACCCAAGCAATGCGAGAACTATATCGTGTAATGAAAAAAGGCGGTTGGGGCATTTTTCAAGTACCACAAGACTATAACCGAGCAGTTACTTTTGAAGACAACAGTATCACCGACCCCGAAGAGCGTACACGTATCTTTGGTCAGTACGACCACGTGAGAATATACGGAATGGATTATTTTAACAAACTCCGTGGCATAGGTTTTGAGGTAGAAGAAATACACTATGCTTCTAAATTATCCACTGAAGAAATTGAACGCTACCGCATTGTAGCAAATGAAATCATTCCTCTGTGTAAAAAGAGGTGATAGAGAGAAAAATAACAACACTTAACTCCCTTGTTGCTAAAGAGTTGTTAAAAATGTTAAGAAAAATATAAAAAAAATAATTGCAAAAATACTTGCAGATTTAAAAAATAGCTGTATCTTTGCCCTGCATTTATAAAAAAATGAAATATTTATTATTGAGTATCCCCCTACTTTTTGTAGGTTGCCAAACTGAAAAATTACACTTTATAGAAGGTGAAGCACAAGGTTCTACTTATCATATTAAATATATAAGTAGTAGTAATGAAAACTTACAGCCCGCTATCGATTCTATTTTACAGGTGATAGACCAATCTATGTCTACCTACAAGCCAGATTCTGATATTTCTAAAGTCAACAACGGAGATACCACTGTGGTAGTAGACGAGCACTTTAGAAAAGTTTTTGAAGCTTCTAAACAAATATGGCAAGAAAGTGAAGGTTTGTTCGACCCTACTGTAGGAGTATTAGTAAATGCTTGGGGATTTGGCAAACAAAAAATAGCCGATAAAGATCTCCCTACCTATGAAAAGATAACAGAACTTAAAAAGTATGTAGGCTTTAATAAAGTACAACTTACTGATAATAATCATATCAAAAAGGAGTACCCTGAAATATTGTTCGATTTCAATGCCATCGCCCAAGGCTATACCTCCGATGTCGTAGCTGCCTTTCTTAATTCAAAAGGTATTGAAAACTATATTGTAGAAATAGCAGGTGAGATGTTCTTAAAAGGAAAAAATACTTTAGAAAATAAAGAATGGACAATAGGTGTTGAAAACCCTATCAAACCCTTAGATGAAAGAGAGCTAATCACTACTATACAATTTAAAAATCAAGGGCTTGCAACTTCTGGTAATTATCGCAAAGTATGGATGGATAGCAACGGACGCAAATATGTACACTCCATCAACCCCATTACAGGGCGTGCTTCCCAAAGTGATGTACTCAGTGCTACTGTAGTAGCTCCTTCCACTATGTACGCCGATGGTTATGCCACAATGTTTATGGTAATGGGAATGGAAAAAAGCAAAGCTTTCTTAGCAAAACACCCTGATTTAGCTGTACTTTTAGTATATAGTAACGAAAAGAATCAAGAACTTACTTTTAAAACCCAACCTTTTGAAAAATTAGAAAAGAAACAATAAAATTTAATAGACTAAAATATCAATTTTTAAATATATGCAAATATGAACAGAAAAATTTTAACATTATGCTTGGGGGCTTTGCTCTTATTTTCTTGTGATAACACAAAGAAAACCCCAAAACTTTATGAAGTAGAAGGGAAAGGTGGTAGTGTAGCTTATCGCGTGAAATACATCTCTACCGATAGTACTGACTTGAAGCACAGTATCGATTCTCTTGTAAAAGTAGTAGATCTCTCTATTTCTTCTTACAATCCTGAATCTATTGTATCAAAAATCAATCAAGGGATTGAAACTACTAAAATAAACGATCACTTTAAGAATGCTTTTGCCACTGCACAGAAAGTATGGAAAGAAAGTGGAGGATTTTATGATCCAACTATAGGAGTTCTTGTGAAGGCTTGGGGGTTTGGTAAAGAACCCATCCAACCTATTTCTAAATTACCTACTGAACAACAAATCGACAGTTTGAAAAAATATGTAGGTTTTGAAAAAGTTCACATTAGCAATGACGATTATGTAAAAAAACAAAGTCCAGCTATCCAGTTAGACTTAACTTCTGTACTAAGAGGTTATACCGTTGATGTAATTTCGGATTTCTTGAAATCTAAAGGCATTGAGAATTTCTATGTAAAAGTAGATAGTGAAGGCATTGTGCTTGGTAGGGATATTGTGAACAATACTCCTTGGAAAGTAGAAGCTGAAGATCCTTACGAACTAAATAATAATTACCAAGAAGTAATTCTAAACCTTAATAATGAATCAATTTCTACTGATGAGAACTATCGTAGAGTATGGATTGATGGAAATGGCAAACGCTTTGTGCACATTATCAATCCTTTCACTGGTCACCCAATGACAGGAGAAATGCTCAGTGCCACTGTAATTGCTAAAACAGCTGTAGAATCAGATGCTTACTCTACTATGTTTATGATCATAGGACTTGAAAAAAGCAAAGAGTTCTTAGCTAAACACCCTGAACTTAAAGCTTTATTAGTATATAGTGATCAAAACAATGAGGTTAAAACTTACAAAACTCAGAACATAGAACCTCTTATTGTAGCTGTAGCACAAAATTAATTGAAAGTAAAATAGAAATGAAGGGGACTGCTTGACAACTCAAACAGTCCCCTTCTAAATTGCTAATTATTAATTGATATGATTGGAATTATTGGCGCAATGGAGCTTGAAATCAACACCTTAAAAGCTTCCATTGAAAATTGTAAAGAAACAAAAATAGGGCGCTTTGTATTTTATGAGGGAAAACTCTGCGGTAAAGAGGTAGTGATTTTACTATCAGGGATAGGAAAAGTAAGTGCCGCAGTAGGTACTACCTTGCTTATAGAGCATTACCACCCTTCACTTATCATCAATACGGGAACCGCTGGAGGATTGGACAACACTTCTGTACACGATTTAATCTTAGCTACCGAAGTGCGTCACCACGATGTAGATGTAACAGCTTTCGGTTACGAAATAGGACAACAAGCGCAAATGCCTCCTGCTTTCAAAGCTGATGCCCAGTGGAATGAAAAACTAAGAACTGTAGCCTCTGCCCATCAGTACATTTTACATTACGGACAAGTAGTAAGTGGTGATTCATTTATCTCAGACCCTAAACGTTTTGATGAAATTTCACTTAACTTCCCTAAAGCTAAAGCTGTAGAGATGGAAGCTGCTGCTATTGCACAAACTTGCTATATGCTAAATATCCCTTTTGTGATGTTACGCTCTATATCTGATAAGGCAGGCGAGGGCAACGCTATTTCCTATAACGAGTTTGTAGAGGAAGCAGGACGTATTTCGGCTTCTATAGTTGAAGCATTCTTATCAAGCTACTAACATCCTATTTAGTGTAAAAATCAACTATTTTGCGAATCGCACGTTCACATACAAGGCAAAAACCCTTCGGATCGTTAGATTTCATTCGGCAATCTTGCATAGGACTATAAACCCCTTTACTAGTATACCCTCCGCCTTCAAAAGCACCGAGGGTATTTTTGTATTTCGAGATACGAGGAGTAGGAATAGGAGTTCCTTTTTTTACCATATCTTTCCACTTGCTCTCAAAATTCACTAAGGTAGTGATGTTTTCTTCCCAAGGCTCTATCTTAGGGTCATAAGTTTCTTGAAAAGTAGGATCCCAATCGTAGTAATATTCATCAGCTAAGCCCACAAAACCGTGTCCAAACTCGTGTATGTACACTTTTTCGGAGAGTTCATTATCAGCTGAGGCTAAATTGAGGTGATTATAAAAAGCTCCACCTCCATAAGTAGATGTATTTACCAATACATAAATTTGGTCATAAGGCACAGCTGAGGCAGCATCAGCAATGGCTTGCATACTATTAGTAGTAAGATAACGCTCTTGATTAAACGTATAGAAAGACGCGTTAAATGCTGTATTTTTATAAATATGTTTCCCTGGTACATCGGTACCACTTTCTTTAGAGGGCACTGCAATGGCATAGACATTAAAATCTTTTTTGAGTTTATCAAAAGGGGGAATTGTGAACATATAGTCCGTCATACGTTGTGCATCGGCGTAGAATTTTTCAGTTTCAGTAACTGTATAACCTTCTGCTAAAATCACAATATCCACTTTTTTAGCTGCATTGCCATTGTTGAGCAATTGCTTTATAGGGTAGCTGGGTTGTGTTTCTTCAATAATAAAATAATCATCTGGAGATAATTCTTTAGTAGCAATAGTGTGAAATACTCCTTGTTTATCGCGTTTATCGAGATGCAAAAGGAGTTTTTTAGTAGGAAAAGGCAATTGCATTGCGTGAGCAAAAAGGCGTTTTTCAGCTTTTGCTTCTTCAAGAGTAGCCCATTCATTAGCTAAAGAATTAAACCCCTTTGAAAATACTAATTGAGTACCATCAAACACTTGCAGACGAAAATTCCCCAAATTAGGAGCAATGAGGTGTGAATGTGAACCTCCCCAATATGGTTCTTTCCTTAGTTGACCAAAAATTACTTCTGTTTTTTGGGCATCAGAGAGTAAGTTAAAGTCTATACGAAGACTTTTATCGAAGGTAAAAACCGTGCTATTTTGAGCGAAAATAAACTGCGTGAGAAAAAAAAGTAAAAATAAATGCCTCATATTTAGTTGATATTAAAAATTATTTACTACATTTGCACTGATTTTAGTTAGAGATGGTAGCTTTTCAGCTGCCAAAGATAATAATAAAAACATTCATACCAAAACAAAATGGAACATATCGCTGTATTTAGAATGTCGGCAATGGGTGATGTAGCCATCAGTGTACCTGTTGTAACGGCCTTTTCTGAGCAATATCCTGACGTAAAAATTACCTACCTCACACGTCCGTTATTTGCTCCAATGTTTTCTCATCTACCTAATGTAGAGGTTTTTAGCCCTGAACTCAACGGTAAACACAGTGGCTTAATGGGTTTGTATAGGCTCTATAAAGAGCTAAAAGCAAAAGGAATTCAGGGAGTGGCTGATATTCATAATGTATTACGCACTAATATCCTTAAACTTTTTTTTAAAGGCTCTAAAATACCTTTTAAACAGATTAACAAAGGCAGAAGAGAAAAGTACGCTCTTACACGCTATAAATTTAAAGTTTTTGAACCGTTAAAACCTTCGTACCAGCGATACGCTGATGTATTCGATGCCTTAGGTTTCCCTATTGATTTGAGCGACGACTATTTGCTCCCTCCTACCCCACTGAGTGAACCTGTAGAAAATTTGCTAAATGGAAGTGAGTTGCACATAGGGGTCGCACCTTTTGCCTCCTTTATAAGCAAACAGTACCCTTTTGACAAAATGTGTGAGGTGATTGAAAAACTCTCTCAGCGCTACCCTAATAGTATGATTTACATCTTTGGAGGTGGCAAAGAAGAAGAGCAAAAAGTAGCTCAAATTCAGTTGCCTAATACCGAAAATATGGTAGGCAGGCTCTCGTTCAAACAAGAATTAGAACTCATTTCTCATTTGGATATAATGATAGGAATGGACAGTGGTAATGCGCACCTATCAGCAATGTATGGAATTCCAACTATTACTCTTTGGGGAGTTACACACCCTTACGCAGGCTTTTATCCGTATGATCAACCTAAAGAGAATGCCCTTTTAGCCGATAGAACACTATATCCGCTCATTCCTACTTCAGTTTATGGAAAAAAATACCCAAAAGGCTATGAAAAAGCCATAGAAACCATTTCAGTAGAAATGATATTAAACAAAGTAGAACAAATATTAAATGTATTATGAAAAAAATTATGACTTTTATGATGACTGCTCTATTAGTAGGAGTAGTGTATTGCCAAAAAAATACTAATGGCGAAAAAGAAATCAAAACTGAAGACCGAAAAGTAGCTGCTTATGAGTCAGTCGAAGTATCGGGAGCTTATCATCTTGTGCTCACAGAAGGCGAAGGAGGTGCTTTAAAAGTTAAAGGACAAAAAGAGGTACTTCCGTATTTGAAAACAAGTGTATCAAATAAGGTACTCTACGTGAGTATAGACAATAAATACAAACTAAAAACTTCATTAACAGTATATGTACCCATTAATACTTCTTTGAAAAAGATAGTAACAAAAGGTGCTGTTGATGTTTCTACACAAGGAAAACTAAAAGTAGGTGAGTTACAGCTCAAAATAGAAGGCAGTGGCGACCTCGATGCTACTGTAGAGGCTACCGCTCTTGATGTACAGGTAGCTGGAGCAGGCGATGTAGATATAACAGGTACAGCCGAACGACTCAATGCCGTAGTAAAAGGAGCGGGCGATATAGACCTTAAAAATCTCATCGCTAAAAAAGCTACTTTGCGTATAGCGGGCGCTGGAAACATTTCAGCTCACGTAACTGAAGAAGTAGACGCTTCTATAGCAGGAGCAGGTGGCATCACTGTAAAAGGTAATCCGCCTGTGTTTAAGAAAAGTGTAAAAGGTATAGGGCGCATCAAAATAGAAGAGTAGGATGTGTTTATGAAAAAAATAATGATTATCAATGGGCCTAACCTCAACTTGTTAGGAACTCGTGAACCTGAAATTTACGGCTCTCAAACTTTTGAAGCAATATTAGCCGAGTTACAAACTAAGTTCCCTCAATGTGAATTGCTCTACTTCCAAAGCAATCACGAGGGAGCTCTTATTGATAAAATTCACGAAATAGGCTTTACTTTTGAAGGAATAGTGCTCAATGCTGGCGCTTATACCCACACTTCTATCGCTTTAGCTGATGCTATCAAAGCTGTTAAAACTCCTGTAATAGAGGTACATATCTCCAATACTTTTGCCCGAGAAACTTTCCGTCATCATTCTTATTTATCAGCAGTAGCCAAAGGTGTGATTGTAGGGTTGGGAATAAAAAGTTATGAATTAGCAATACGAAGCTTTATCGACTAAATGAAGAAATATCTACTTAAAACACTGAAATACTTAGGAATAGTAGTGGGATTACTATTAGCCTTTGTAATTGTTTTCCCAATGCTCTACCCCGAGTATGTTACTGAAAAAATAAAGAAATTAGCCAACGACAACCTCAACGGTGAACTGAACTTCTCTAAGGCAAATCTCACTTTCTTTACACATTTTCCCTCACTTACTCTTAACTTAGACGATGTACTCCTCAAAGGGTCAGCTCCCTTTGAGAACGACACTTTAGTATCGGTAAAACGACTCTCTTTAGGGATAGATGTGAAGGAATTGCTCTTCTCTAAAAAAATTGATATAGAGGAGATTTATCTTAAAAATGCTTTTGTTCATATCCAAGTAGACAAACAAGGAGGAGCGAGTTATAATGTGTACAAATCATCAGAAGAAACTACTGACGAAGGAGATGATGACGCTCGCGTAGATTTACAACGCATTGAATTAAAAGATACTCGATTGATTTATGACGATAAATCTACCGGTATTTACATTCAAGCCAACGGCTTTAACTACTTAGGAAAAGGAGGTTTAGAAGAATCTATTTTTGATTTGCGCACCAAAGCCCAAATACAATCATTAGATTTTATCTTTGGTGGTGAAACTTACCTAAAGGACAAACACGTAAATGCAGAGCTTATCACTCAAATCAACACGCATTCATTATCGTTTATTTTTCAACAAAACGATTTAAAAATAAACCAATTACCCGTAGACTTCAAAGGAAAGTTAGACTTCTTGAGCAATGGTTATAACCTCAATTTTGAAATCAATTCTAAAGATAGCAATCTCAACGATTTCTTTACAGCTTTGCCCCCTCAGTTTACCCAATGGCATAAAAAAGCAACCCTTAAGGGAAAAACTGACATTTTCTTTTCAATGAAAGGAAAATATATTGCTTCACAAAACCTGAGTCCCGATATTTTCTTTAAAATGAAAGTGAGAGACGGCTATGTAGGCTATGAAGGTGTGCCAGCACCAGCCGAACATCTCTTCCTAAACATAGAGACGAGTCTGCCCTCTTTAGATGTGAATAAAGTAGGGGTTAAACTCGATTCTATCTATTTTACAATTGGTAAAGAATATTTTTCAGGTATCTTGAATTTAAACGGTATAAATCCTCCAGTGATTGATGCAAAAGTGTGTGCAAACATCAATGTAGCAAATGTAATGCACTTATTGGATATGAAGGATTTAGAGGTAAAAGGGATGCTCTTAGCCAATATAAAATCTAAAGGAACGTATGCTCCAAAACAAAAGCTATTCCCTATTACCAAAGGTGATTTGGAATTTTCCGAAGGTTATGTAAAAACACCTTATTACCCCAATCCTATCACCAATATACATTTTAAAGGAAAGGTAGAGAATACTGATGGCAGTATGAAAACGCTGGCATTGCAACTCAATCCTCTCAATTTTCTTTTTGAAAATAAACCTTTTACAGTGAATTTAGCAATGGAAAATTTTGACGACATTCACTATGATATTCAAGCAAAAGGCGAACTCAACATTGCTAAAATTTACAAAGTATTCTCACAAAAAGGCTTGGAATTAGAAGGTTATGCCAATGCCGATGTATCGCTAAAAGGTACACAGAGTGATGCCACCAATGGGCGTTATCATTTATTGCAAAACAAGGGTAGCATTGAACTTCGCAATATCAAAACAACATCAGAATATTTACCAAAACCATTTATTATTCAGCAAGGACTTTTTAGATTTCAGCAAGATGATATGCGCTTTACTAATTTCCGAGCTACTTATGGTAAATCCGATTTTTTGATGAACGGACGAATGAGCAATGTCATCAACTTTTTATTCTCTAAAAATCAGATACTCAGAGGTAATTTTTCTGTATCCTCTAACTATATTGATGTTGATGAGTTTATGTATGCTTCCCCTGCTCCCTCACCAGAAGAAACAAAAGATGAAACTACTACAAGCCCAACACCTGCTGTCGCTTCTGAAAAAGGTGTAGTGATTGTACCTAAACCTTTTGATTTTAACCTAAATGCTAACCTGAAAAAGGTAGTTTTTCAAGGGCTTGACATTCTCAACCTCAAAGGAAGTACGCAACTAAAAAGAGGTACTTTAGCCCTGAAAAATGTAAACTTCAACGTTATAGGAGTTACCGCTCAAATCAATGCTAAATACGGCGATGAAACCCCTAAACGCGCTCATTTCGATTTTGATATCAAAGCTGAAAACTTTGATGTGCAACGCGCTTATAAAGAGGTAAAACTCTTTAGAGAAATGGCTTCAATGGCTAAAGATGCACACGGTATTATTTCTTTAGATTATAAAGTAGCTGGAAAACTCAACGATGAGATGTCGCCCATCTACCCTTCACTTAAAGGAGGTGGTGTGCTTTCAGTGAAAGATGTACAAATGAAAGGCTTTAAACTTTTCAATGTGATTAGTGATAAAACAGGTACCGATGCGCTAAGAGATTCTAAACTTTCTACTATCGACATCAAAAGTGAGATTAAAAACAACCTCATCACCGTAGAGCGATTTAAGTTTAAGGTATCAGGATTCCGCCCACGCATTGAAGGACAAACCAGTTTTGATGGGAAACTCAACTTTAAAATGCGTTTAGGTTTACCTCCTTTGGGAATCATAGGTATTCCTATAAAAATAACAGGAACTCAAGAACATCCTAAAATAGGCTTAGGAAAAAAATCTAAAGATTTAGAAGAAACTGAATACGATGCTAATAACGAAGCTACCAATGAAGAAAAAGATACTGAAATTATACAAGAAGAAAATCATCACCCCAATAGGAGTGATGATAGCAATGGCAACTGATGAAGCTATTTGTGTATTAGATTTTCTTGACCAAACAACTTGGCATCGAGATCAAGCTGAAGTACTTTTGCGCTTGGAAGCTAAAGATATGGAGCAAGAAAACGCCTTGCTTTTAGAACTCGAAAAGCAACTCAAAGAATATTTTGCTAAAGAGCGCAAAGAGTTTACGTTACCCATTACCTTAGTAGGCACACCCTTTCAGGAAGAAGTGTGGAAGGTATTGCAAACCATTCCGTATGGTGAGACACGCACTTATAAAGAACAAGCAATTGCTGTAGGAAATCCCAAAGGCGTTCGTGCAGTAGCCAATGCCAATAGTAAAAATCGCCTCTCTATTATCGTACCTTGCCACCGTGTGATTGGCAGTAATGGTACGCTCATAGGTTATGCAGGTGGTCTTAGCCGAAAGGAGTTTTTGTTGAATTTAGAAAAAAATAATTCCTAATACTATAACTATGGATTTTAGAACAATTGTACCTATCTCTAAAGCAACAAAAAGCATTACTTACTATACCTCTATAGTGAGTTTAGGTTCGTGCTTTGCTGTGAATATGGCACAAAAGTTCGCTTATTACAAATTTCCTATTACTGTAAATCCGTTTGGAGTGCTCTTTCATCCACAGGCTATTGAGTATATTCTGCAACATACCATTGCACACACTCCTTATACCGCTGAAGATTTCTTCCTTCACGATGAATTGTGGCATAGTTTCTACTTTCATTCGGATATGAGCCGCCCCTCACTCAAAGAGGCAATACACTTGGCTAACAGCCAGCAAATACAATTGCAACAAGCCTTGCAAGAGGCGAGCTTTTGTTTTATCACCTTGGGGACAGCTTGGGTATATATCTACAACAGCACCGATACTATCGTAGCAAATTGTCACAAACTACCTGCTCAACACTTCTCTAAACGCTTGCTCTCAATAGAAGAAATCACCGAGAGTCTCAATCATATTATTACACTACTCACACAGCTCAACCCCTCAATAAATGTGATTTTTACTATTTCTCCTGTACGCCATATCAAAGACGGCTTCCTTGAAAATCAGGTGAGTAAATCACAACTCTTCTCAGCTCTATACCCTCTTATCACCAACAACAAGAGCCTTTATTTTCCTGCTTACGAATTGTTATCAGACGAATTGCGCGACTATCGTTTCTACGCCAATGATATGGTGCATCCATCGGAAATGGCTATCAATTATATTTGGGAACGTTTGGTTACTACCTATATAGAAACTGCCACTCAAGCAGATATGAAACAAGTAGACAGTATCCAAAAAGGCTTATCTCATCGTCCGTTTAATCCTGAAACTGAAAGTCATCAGCAGTTTTTAGCACAATTACAACAAAAAATGGAGGCATTTACTATGAAATACCCCCATATTAGGTTTTAGGAAGCTCTTTCTCCTTCAAGAGATACGAATATCCAAATAGGTAGTATTAACTGCTAAAAAAAAGAAAACAAAGAAAAATAAAGAAAAATTTTCTTTTAATAAAAGAAAGTTGTATCTTTGTGGCGATATAAGCTATTAAACCTAATGATTATGGATAAAAAGAAATTTATCACTGTTGTAACAGCTGGTTTTGCTCTATTTGCGATGTTTTTTGGGGCGGGCAATTTAGTTATCCCTCCCTATATAGGATTAAAAATAGGAGCTTTAAGTGGTGTGGCTTTTGCAGGTTTCTTTGTATCGGACATACTGCTATCGTTTTTGGCGGTGGTAATGGTAGCCTCCATAGGGCTCACCTTCACCGATTTAGGCAAGCGTTTTCCCCCATTATTCGTCAATGCGCTTGTTTTCATTATCATCGTTACGCTAGGGCCTCTCATTTGTGTACCACGAACGGGTTCTACTACTTATGAAGTAGCTGTACAACCTTTCTTCCCTCAAATAGACAAGATTACCTTTGGTGTGTTCTACTTTGGTATTACCTTATTGCTTTCTATTTCAAAAGCTAAAATAGTGGATATCATAGGTAAAATCCTCACACCTTTTTTGATTCTTTCGCTTACAATTTTGATAGTTGTGGGTACTCTCAATGCCCCTAAAGAGTTGGCTGATAATGGTTATACCTTTAGAGAGGCCTTTGCTTTTGGTTTTTCGAAAGGGTATTTAACTTTAGATGTGCTGGCGGGGGTTATTTTCTCAGGCTTAATTATTTCATCTATAGTTCGTGAAGGGTACCAAAGAGAGGCTGATAAAAAACAAGTTACTATACTCTCAGGGATAATATCTGCAGGCTGTTTGGTGTTTATCTACGGAGGACTATTATATTTAGGTGCAACCTCTAATCTTTCCCCTTCAGAAGAGGGCGTTAGTTATATAGATATCCTAAAACACATAGCTTACAATGTATTGGGTAGCAATGGAGGAATTGTTATCTCAGTAGCAGTAGCTTTTGCTTGTCTAACCTCAGCGATTGCTATTGTATCGGCTATGGGTGAGATTTTCGAGAATATCAGCAAAGGGCGTATTCCTTATAAATGGGGGGTATGGATTTGTAGTATAGTATCCTTTGTCCTTTCTATTCAAAGTGTTGAAGAAATCATACATTACGCCGGTTATCTGTTAGATTTTTCATACCCTATCACCATCGCGCTTACGCTGTTTGTACTTTTCTTTGGTAAACAAGTAAAAAGCAATACTCCTTATATAGTAGGAGTGACACTCACCGCTGTATTATCAGGACTTTTTATCATCGGCGATTTGCAGAATATAGAATGGATTATTAAATTCAGAACATTGTTGCCCTTAAGTAGTTATAAAATAGAGTGGTTTTTACCTGCTTTCTTATCGTTTGTCATAACAACAGTGATAATACGAATCCAAAGTTTCGCAAAGAACTAAGCTAATTCTATTTAACTAATATATAAAAAGGCTACCTACAACACTGTAGATAGCCTCTTTTCATTTAGGGATTTTTGTAAGACATTATCTTTTTTCTTTGAGTGACCAACCGGTTTTGAGTCCGATGATGAAGTATACCAATAGCAATTCACCTATAGCTAAGAGAGTATCACCAGGTATACGCAACCAACGTATGGTTTGCATCAAATCGGTGTGCATAAATTCCTCAGAACGCGCTGACCAATAGCCGTTTTGAATAGCTTCTACTGCTTGCATAATACCTATAGGAAGCAAGCTCACTACTAACATCACAAGTAATCCGATGTTTATCAACCAGAATGCCCAACCAAGAATTTTGTTATTCCAGTGGCGATCGGGGTATAGACCGCGAAGTACAAACAAGATGAGACCTATACCAAGGATACCATATACCCCAAAGAGGGCAGCATGACCGTGTACGGCTGTAGTGTTCAAGCCTTGTATGTAGTACAAAGCGATAGGTGGGTTGATAGCAAAACCAAAGATACCTGCTCCTAAGAAGTTCCAGAAACACATTGCGATAAAGCAATAGATAGGCCATTTATAGGCTTTAATCCACTCAGTAGATTTAGAAATTTTATAGTTGTGATAAGCTTCAAAACCTATAAGTACTAAAGGTACAATTTCCAAAGCACTGAATGTAGCACCTAAAGCTAATACACCTGTAGGGGTCGCACTAAAATACAAGTGGTGGAAAGTACCTAATATACCTCCTGCTAAAAATACGATAGTAGAGAACAATACTGAAGCACTCGCTACTTTCAAGCGCAACAAGCCCATACGTGAGAATAAGAAAGCAGCTACAACGGTAGCAAACACTTCAAAGAAGCCTTCTACCCAAAGGTGAACTACCCACCAACGCCAATATTCGGCGATAGCCATATGAGTTTGGCGACCATACATTAAGCCTGCACCATAGAAAGCGGCAATAGCTATAGAAGCCAATACAAAGAGTAATAACAAATGGCGGTTTTCGTCTTTTTTACGCAAAGCAGGCAATAAAGCTCTCACCATTAAGAACAACCATAAGAATAAGCCTACAAGCAATAAGATTTGCCAGAAACGACCTAATTCTATATATTCATAACCTTGATGACCAAACCAGAAGTTTTCAACCAAGCCTAATTTTTGCATTACACCGAACCATTGTCCTGCTAATGACCCTAATACAACAATCAATAAGGCAATAAAGAGAATGTTCACACCTAATTTTTGGTATTTAGGCTCGTGACCTGATACAGCAGGAGCAATGTAAAGCCCTGTGGCTAACCAAGAGGTTGCAATCCAGAAAATAGCCAACTGTACGTGCCAACTACGTGAAATAGCTTGCGGCAATACCAAATCAAGAGGAATACCAAAGAATCCTTCACCTTCTACGCCATAGTGCGCTGTGATTACCCCAGCCACCATTTGTACTAAAATAAGCAATGATACAATCCAGATGTATTTAAGGGTTGCTTTCATTGAAGGTGTAGGTTTCATACCACGCATAGGATCTTCAGCGGGGAGGTGTTCGTTTTCTTCTTCTTCTTTGTTACTTGCATGGTAGTACACCAAAAGTCCTACCCCAAATAGCAACATTAGCACACTAAATCCTGACCACATTTGTAGTGAGGTAGACGGATGATTACCTATCACGGGGTCGTAAGGCCAGTTATTGGTGTAGGTTACATCACTATTAGGGCGATTAGTGCTACATACCCAAGAAGTCCAAGTAAAGAACGCATTCATTTGTTGCATACGTGCAGGGTCTTTGATTGCATTCTTAGGAATCGCATAATGGCTACGCGTTTTGTCTAACGATGGGTCGTTCATAAAGAGTTTGGTGTAATAAGCTGCCAACTCTTTAGCTACTTGCGCACGTTCAGGAGAGAAAGTAATCACTCCTGTACTTTGGTCAAAAGTGTTTGAGCGAAGTTCTTTGCGCAACTGCACTTGGTATTTAGCCTGCTCTTCTTCAGAAAGGTCTTTGTAGACCTTACCATCTTTAGCTGCAAAAATATCCAAGAGCATTTCAGATTCGCGGTGTAGGTAATCAGCATTCCAGTCGGGTGCGATATAAGCACCGTGTCCCCAGATACTACCTACCGTTTGTCCTCCCATTGACTGCCAAACATTCTGACCGTCTTTAATGTCTTGCCCATTATAGAGCAATTCCCCATCAGTAGTTACAATTTTTTCGGGGAAAGGAGGCGTAGTACGGTATATTTCTACACCGAAAAAAATCAGTACGAGGAATGAGGCAGCTACTGTTGCCCCAAGCCAAATCCATAATTTCTTAGCTGTCATAAATAAAATATATTAGTGTTTTTTTATTATTTGCGGGTACAAAGATATGAAAGATAATTGTATTTAATATAACACTTATAAGTTTTTTTTTAAACATCTAAGCTAATTTAGAAACATTAAAAAAGGTTATCTATTGATTTACAACAGATAACCTTATCTTTTTCTTCTTAATAGTTTTTAGTTATTGCACTAAAATTATTGTGCTTTAGGATTGGTAAGAACTATTAACTTCTCTGTTATCAATTCTTTTAAGTTTTTATCAGAAGGCATTGGTAGATTCGCATTGATGATATTTCCTTTTTCATTTATCAACATATAACGCGGGATGCTTCTCAAATCGTACAATTCTTTGAATAATTCCTTTGTTTCAGGAGAGGCATATAGATGAATACCACGAAGTTTCTTTTCCTTTACCATTGCTTTCCACGCTTCTTTATCGCGGTCTACCGAAATACTTACAAAGGTAATAGGTAGCGTTTTGTAATCTTCTTGTAAGGCTTCTAAAGCAGGCAACTCCTTACGGCAATCAGGACAATAAGTAGCCCAAATATCTATGAACAGCAATTTACCTTTCAGTGGTAAATGCTCGTATTTCACCTCTTTATCGTTCAAATCGGTGAGAACAGGAAGAGCAGGGAAAGGCTGTCCTGCTTTGAGTTTGTTTAGCAAGTCAATGTGATGGTCAAGCTCGTGTTGAAACTCTATTCCAGACATTCCTTTTCTATTTTTCAGTAACTCTGGCAATAAATCAATAATTTCTTCATTAGTGTCAGTTGCCGAAGTAGGCGATACGCCCTCTATGAGTAAAGGGGCTAATTCCTGCTTGATATTTTCCGATTTAAGCGCTTTGAAATCGGCTAATACTTTGCCCCAAGGGTCATCAAACTCATATTGTACTTTATGAGAGTAAATGCGCCACTGAAAGAGATTGCGTACTAAAATTTGATAATCAGGATAATCGTTAAAATCAGCGGCATTATCTAAATCTACAGTAGCACACAAGGCTTCCAACTCCTTGATAGCAGGAGCTTCTTCTTCGGTATATTTGCGGTGATTCAACAAATATTCCGATACTATAGCCAACTGTTGATAGCGGTTAGCTTTCTCTTCTTTAGCTGCGAAATCTGCTGGTAAGTTTTTCTGTATTTCAGCGTATTGTTGGGCTATTGCCTGCATACTTTGTTTAAAAGCCATAGGAGATTGCCCTAAGAGTTCATTTTGTTTCTCAGCTGATTGTAAACCTATGGTGTCTTTTTGTTGCTGATAAGCCTTTATTGCTTCTTCTGGATTGGAGCACGACACTAAGGCGCATACAAGGATTGCAAATATCTTTTTCATAACACTATGATTTAAAAAATAATGACAAAGGTACAATATTTTTTGGAAATCCCTCTAATTTTAGCAATTATTCCTATTTTTGCACTCAAAAGCCCTCTTATAGGAAACAACAATTCATTTTATGAATATAAATATTGAAGATTTCAGTCTTACTAATTTTATCTCTTCTGTTGAAACTATCCCTTTTGATTATGCTGGTGTAGAAGGTATAGCCGATTGTTTGGGGTATTATATTATCTGCTTTAAGGAAAGAAACAGTGATATTCTCTCTGCTATCAGTTTTGAGGATATTTTACTATACGAAGGACTTACAGAAATAGCTAATCATATTTTACAAACACTGTGTATTCCTATCCGTTTTGGAGATAATAGTCATCTTGTTGCATCTACCTTAGGTACCCCTTTCTTTATTGATGAAAACCTTTTTACTGACCGAAAAATATGGTATTATTATATCAATGAAGGAAAAGGACTTTTAAGTATTGGTATTAATTCAGTAGATAAAGTTATGAGTTTAGAGATTATCAATCACTCCACAATTATAAAAGAACGAAAAGAAGCCTTATCTATATCATAAAAAATCCGACCTATTACTAAGTCGGATTTTTGTATAATGTAGGTAGTTATTAACCACCAAAGTCGTCAAAACGGATGTTTTCATCGGGCATACCAAAGTCTTGTCCCATTTTCTGAACAGCTTTGTTCATCATTGGAGGACCGCAGAAGTACAATTCTATATCTTCTGGAGCTTCGTGTTTGCTCAAATACTGTTCAATTACAGCGTTGTGAACAAATCCTAAGAAGCCATCACCTTCGGTATCATTTATATCTTTTTTCACTTTCCAATTGTCTTCTGGCAGTGGTTCAGAAAGTACGATGAAGAACTTAAAGTTAGGGAATTCGCGTTCTAATTCTCGGAAGTGTTCTACATAGAACAACTCACGTTTTGAACGACCTCCGTACCAATAGGTAACTTTTCTATTAGTTTTTAAGGTTTTAAAGAGGTGATACAAATGCGAACGCATAGGTGCCATACCAGCCCCTCCACCTACGTACAACATCTCGGCATTAGACTCGTTGATGAAGAATTCACCATAAGGTCCTGAAATGGTTACCTTATCACCTGGTTTGCGAGAGAAGATGTACGATGAAGCAACCCCTGGGTTTACATCCATCCAGCCACCTTTAGCTCTGTCGAATGGAGGTGTAGCTATACGTACATTAAGCATAATCTCACGACCTTCAGCAGGGTAAGAAGCCATAGAATAGGCACGTTCAGCAGGTTCAGGGTTTTTCATCACTAATGGCCATAGTTTGAATTTATCCCACTCCATTTTGAATTTATCGGGTTCACCTGGGTGTTCTACAGGGTGTGCGGTAATATCGATATCGGAGTATTTTACTTCACAAGGTGGGATTTCAATTTGGATGTATCCCCCTGGTTTATAATCCATATCTTCTGGAATTTCTACCACAAACTCTTTGATGAAAGAGGCAACGTTGTAGTTACGTACTACAGTAGCTTGCCATTTTTTGATACCAAACACTTGTTCTGGCACCCCAATTTTCATATCTTGTTTTACTTTCACTTGGCAAGCCAAACGCACTCCTTCTTTCAATTCTTTTTTAGTGAAGTGAGGAGTTTCGGTAGGGAGTGCTTCTCCTCCACCTTCGTATACGTGGCATTCACATTGTAAACAAGACCCTTTACCACCACAAGCTGATGGCAAGAAAATCTTTTCATTACCTAAAGTAGAGAGCAGTGAACCTCCAAGAGGCACTTCAACTACTTTATCATTATTGATAGTAATTTTTACAGGTCCTGATGGTGTTAGTTTCTGTTTTACGTAAAGCAAAATAGCAACTAACAAGAGGATTACAACTAATAATCCTATCACCGTTACTGCAATAGTTGTTAATATTTCACTTGCTAATATCATTGCTTAAATCTTTTGTGTTATGAGCTAATTTATCAGTTTTAACTTCTTGTTGGATAGTAGTCTCTTGTTTAGGAGCATCTTTAGCTTCTTCTTTTTTGCTGCTACCACCTGTAAGCATACCACCAAAGCTCATAAAGCCGATAGCCATAAGCCCTGTTGTGATGAAGGTGATACCTAAGCCGCGCAAAGGTGCAGGCACGTGTGAATAACGTATTTTCTCACGAATAGCAGCCAATGCTAAGATAGCGATAGCCCAGCCCAATCCTGAACTCACTCCATAGGCTACTGAAAGACCGAATGAGTGAATTACTTCAGCACGTGATTGCATAAAGAGAGACCCCCCTAAGATAGCACAGTTTACCGCTATCAAAGGTAAGAAGATACCCAATGAGTTATATAAAGATGGTGAGAATTTCTCTACTATAATCTCTACCAACTGTACCATCGTAGCAACCGTAGCAATGAACAAGATATAAGTAAGGAAGCTCAAATCGTAATTAGCGTACTCTTCGCCTAACCAACGCAAAGCCCCCTCTTTGAGTATGTACTCATTGAGCAACCAGTTCATAGGTACAGTAAGGGTTTGTACGAAGATAACGGCAGCTCCTAAGCCTATGGCAGTAGATACTTTTTTAGATACAGCCAAGTACGAACACATACCTAAGAAGGTAGCGAAAATCATATTCTCAACGAATATTGATTTAAAAATCAGTGTTAAATATTCTAACATTTTCTTTTCTTTTTAAATGATTAATGACTGTCTTCTATCAAGGTCTTGTTGCGTGAACGTTGCACCCATACTACTATACCGTAAGTTACTAATGCCATAGGTGCTAACAACATAAAACCGTTGTTTTCATAGCCCCAAGCATATACACCTGTTTTCTTAATAGGGTCTCCTAATACTTGGAAACCAAGCAAAGTGCCTGAACCTAACAGTTCACGGAAGAAGGCGACGATAAGCAAAGCAATAGAATAACCTCCTGCATTACCAATAGCATCTAAGAACGATTTTCCTGGAGGATTCCCTAAAGCAAATGCCTCAAAGCGTCCCATCAAAATACAGTTGGTGATGATAAGCCCTACATATACCGATAGCTGTTTGCTAAGGTCGTACACATAAGCTTTCAGTACAAAGTCCACCACGATTACCAAAGCAGCTGCTACAATTAGCTGGGCGATGATACGGATTTTAGGTGGTATTACATTTCTAAGTAAAGAAATGGTTACGTTACCCATTACAAGTACAAAGGTAAAGGAAAGACTCATTACAATAGCGGCTCTCAATTGGGCTGTAATCGCTAAAGCTGAACAAATTCCTAATACTTGTACCGTTACGGGGTTGTTATCCCATAGAGGGTCGGTTACTAATTTTGTATCTTTTTTTGATAGTCCCATAGTTTCTTATTTGTTTAAACTTTTAATATAGGATATATAAGGCTCTATGCCATCGCGTATCATTGCTTGCACTCCATTACCAGTAAGGGTAGCTCCTGCAATAGCATCTATTTTCCCATCTTCTTTACGTTTATTTTCAGGGTCACCATTGCTTTTTGAAATTTGAATGCTTTGGAAGTTACCAGTAGCATCCAATAAATGTTCCCCAATAAAGTCGTCCATAAAGAAACGTTCTTTGATATTAGCTCCCAAACCAGCAGTTTCTCCCTTGTGGTCGAAGAAAACGCCACGTACGATAAGGTCTTTATCTACGGCTATATATCCCCAAATAGCATCCCACAAACCACGTCCGCTTACGGGAATGATGTAGAGGGTAGTTCCATCTTTTTCACCTACATAAAGAGGCAAACCTTCACGATGACCGTTGAAGTTGATAAGGTCATTAGCACCTTCTACTTTTTCAGCGGTATTCCCTTTGATAAGGTATTGTTCTTTCACATAGTTAGGGAACTCTTTTTCAGCATCAGTTGTAGAAAGAAACTCTACTTTACCTCCTCCGAGCTCACCTTGGTTGTGATTTACCCCCATAGCGTAGAGGATGTTTTGTTTCTTTTCTAACTTTTTATTGTTACTGATATCGCTGCTCAATGCTGACGAAATACCAGCGAGCAAAGCTCCTACGATTACCACCATTATAATGGCGAAAATCACTGTATACGAATTACTTTCTGTTTTTACTGCCATAATTTATGCGGTTTTAGTAACTGTTTTTAAACGTTTTTTACGACGAGATACATTAGCTTGTACTACGAAGTGGTCGATAGTAGGAGCCAATACGTTCATTAATAGGATAGCGAGCATTACCCCTTCAGGGTAAGCAGGGTTGAAGCAACGGATAGCAATAGCAATAAAACCAGCTAAGAACCCATAGATATACTTACCAGTATTCGTTTGTGCTGCTGTAACTGGGTCGGTAGCCATAAATACAGCTCCGAAAGCCAAACCTCCAATGAGCAAGTGTTGATAAGCTGGTACGCTCCAAATAGCGTAGAAAGAAGTGCCTACCATACTTGGTGCTAAAACGTTGAAGATAGCACCCATTACCCAAGCGCCTACAAACATACTCACCATTACACGCCAAGAAGCGATTTTGGTATAGATAAGGAATAAACCTGCTAAGAGGATAAGGATAGTAGAAGTTTCACCTACTGAACCTGGAATAAACCCGAAAAGGAGGTCAGAATCGGTGTAGTGAATAGGGTGTCCTTGTGCCAAGTTACCTAAGATAGTTTCTCCTGAAACAGCATCTAAGTTTGCTCCAGCTGCAATTTCTTTAGAACGATCTAATACACCTGTTACCCATACTTTATCGCCTGTCATTGAAGTAGGATAAGCAAAGAATAAGAAGGCGCGAATGGTAAGCGCAGGGTTTAAGATATTCATACCTGTACCCCCGAATACCTCTTTACCGATGATTACTCCAAAAGCTACTGCTACAGCAAGCATCCAAAGAGGAATATCCACTGGAACGATAAGTGGCACCAACATACCAGTTACCAAGTATCCTTCTTCTACTTCGTGACCGCGGATGGTAGCAAAGATAAACTCAATGCCCAAACCTACTACATACGACACTACTACCAAAGGAAGTACTTTAATAAAACCAATACAGAAGTTTGTCCAGCTCCAAAAATCACCACTACAGAAAGCTAAGCCTTCAGCAGGATGCGTTAAGTGACCAAAAGCCACTTCGTGCTGGTAACCTGCATTGAAAATACCAAAAATCAAACAAGGAATGAGTGCTAAAACCACCATATTCATTGTTCGTTTTAGGTCGTCGGCAGCCTTAATATGGGTACCTCCGTGAGTTACCTCATTAGGCGTATAGAGGAAAGTGTGGAGCGCATTGAAAGTTGTCTCCATCTTGGTTCCTTTATACTTTTCTTTTAATGTATTTAATTTACTTTTTAAACTCATTTTCTTAATGAATAAGTTAATTATTTCTTTTTATTGATTTGCGAATTAGTTTTAAAGCCCAATCATAATGACTTGATGTTGCCGAAACTAAGTAAGAGCCGAGTGAGGTTGTACCCGTCCAATGATACTTCTTTTTGGTAAAAAGCTCTTCATCTGAGTGTTTCTGTATAAGTTGGAACACTTTATTATGAGAAGCTTCAAAAAGTGAGAGTATCTCAGCAAGTGATACTTTTTGACATTGCTCCCATATTTCTCGGTTGAGTTTAGGAGTGTCAGAAAAAGTATAACCCTCTTTGGGTATTTTAGGTTTTTCACCTCGCATTCCTACCTCATACCAATTTAGGAATAATAAATGCCAATGATACAAGTGTCCTATAACATCGCGAATATTTCTATTCATTGTACCTTCTGGGAAGGAGTCTTCTCGCTGCCCCTCAGGTAGTGTTTCTATCAAAGAAAGTAACTTTTGGTAATTTTCTTTAGCTAAAAACTCTAAATCTTGTTTCGTTGCGGGTCTTGCCATTTTAATTTAAGCTTTTGACTTTAGCATATCGTAAACAGTTTTGTCAATACGCAGATGTACTATAAAATTATCAGAGTCAAACTCTACTTTATCCTTGTTGTTTACTTTAGCTTTTTCATTAGTTACTGAAAGGTAATATTCATTACCTGAAGTAAACAAAGTGAAAACGCTATGACTTTGCTCTTTGCTACTTCTTTGAATCATAGGTTCTAATTGCTCCCAATTACCTTGCTCTGCTTGTTGTTTGAAGCTACTTGCATTCTCTATATAAGAAAAAGCAGGTAATTCTACTTCTTCAAACCACTCGTCAAGAGTTTCGTTGAAAGGATGCTTAGAATGAGGTATTGCTATAAATATGGCTACCCCAATGATAATTAAAAGCTCTATTATCCAAATAATAGTAAGAAAAGTTCCACTCACTACCGCACCTTTAAAACTCCAAGTACCATTTTCGTTGATAAATCCTATCAGTTGGGAAAGGTAAGAAGGATCGGATAACAAGCGCAGAAGCTGTGATTCTTCATCACTTGAAATAAGTACTAAATTAGTCCATACCACCCATTGGAAGTAATAAGCAGCAAGTGCAGCAATAAGAGCTAACAAAATTGCAAGCCCATAGTTGCGGACTTTACCCAGTTTAATTACTATCTGCCAAACAGCAATACCTATAGCAAAGCCTAAACCAGCAGTAATTAAAAAGTTGATATACACAAATGGAATATACCATATTAAGTATGCATAGATAGTTGCTAATATAGGCATTGCTATCACACATACCAATAATAAGTATACGAATGATATTGGAGAGAATTTGCCTGAAGGTTTGTAATAATTAGACATTTTTCAATTATTTAAAAACTGTTACTTTTTCTATAATTTTAGGTGTTTATACATAAGACTTTTCTCTTTTTAAATCGGTGATGAGCAGAGGATTGTCCTCTCGCATTTTATTGATAAGCTCCTCCACCTTATAGGTTTTGGGTTCTTGCCAAAGCCAGTCCAATTCTTCTTGAGTGATACCTACCATTTGCAAAAAAGCTACTTCGCCATTAGGGGTTTCAATTGTACCTAACTGAGGGTCGGGCGCAAAAGCAATTCCTACGAGCTTAGTATCGCATTCCAAACGTATAGGCCCATTAGCTGGAATAAAGTGATAGGCTTCAAACCATTTTTTGCTATCGAATACATAGCGAGCTAAATTCTGCATCATATTCATAACCCAAAAAGGTTCGTTTTTAGTACCCTCCGCATCTTTATCTCCTTCAAAAGGTACCACGCGAAAAGTAAACTCAAACCCCCATCCACTAAATTCATTTTCAGCACTTTCAGGAGAATAATACAACTCACTCATTCCGTAAGAAACTATATGACGGTGGAAAATTTGCTTGTGGTTGTCGTAGATACTAATACCATCAAGTGGGTCTTCTCCTCCCAACATATATTTTAGAATAGTGCCATAGTGGCGAGGTTCTTGCTCAGGATAAACCTTCAATAAAGCCTCATCTATAGCGTCCCACCCTACAGCATCTTCTTCTTCAAATTGTGTTTTGTATTGTTCTTCTGTGTATCTCATCGTTAAAAAGATAAAATTCTTTTTTATAAGCTATTAGCCTAATTCTGCCATCATTAAATCAAGTCCATCTCTGATGATTTGCTGATGTGGTTGTTTAGACACACACACAAATTCAGTAAGGGCAAAATCTTCAGGTGCTACTTCGTAAGCTCCTAAGTTTTCCAACTCGTCTAAATCCTTATACAAGCAGGCTTTAAGCAGTTGCATCGGATAAATATCCAATGGGAAAACCTCTTCGTACATACCTGTTACCACAAAAGCACGTTGTTCACCATTGGTATTGGTATTGAGGTCGTACTTTTTCTTAGGATTTAACCAAGAGAAAGTAAGCGAACGTGTAAGCGAAATCTTGTTGGCTACTGGTTTTGCCCAACCGAACAAATCATAATCATTTCCTTCAGGAATTGCTGTAATTTGATCGTCGTAAAAACCTAAGAAGCCTGTTTCGCTCACCTTAGTACCAGTAAGCACATCGCCGCTAATAATACGGGTTGCAACCACATCTTTTACTTGGCTACCTACGACGCCACTGATTTGAGCACCAGCAAGGGCTGTAACATAGTGAGGTTTCTCAATGCGCGAACCTGTAAGAGCTACTGTACGGGTGAGGTTCACTTTACCTGTTAAGAAGAGTTCTCCTATCACCACCAAATCTTGAGGAGTTACTACCCATACCACCTCACCTTTGTTAATAGGACTAATCTGTGCAATTTGAGTACTGACGTTCCCAGCAGGGTGAGGTCCAGATACATTGTGCACTACGATGTCCTTAAGGTTGCGGAAAGGCGACAACGAGCTGTCTTTGAAAACAGACACGTGTACTTTACCTGTAGTAAGTTTAGACAAGGCAGTAAGAGCTGTTTGCAGTGCTTGCTCTTTACCTTTAAGCACATAGTCGTAATCGGGAGCGAGCGGATTGGTTTTGCAAGCCGAAACGAAAATAGCTTTAGGCTTTCCGTCGGGATTGGCAATCACGTCGTAAGGGCGTTGTTTGATAAAAGGCCAGCAACCTGAAGAAAGGAGGTGAGCCTTGATGTCTTCGCCCTGCATCTCGTTTACATTTTTCTTTCCATAGTCTTTGAAGGTTTGTTCTTGGGCTGGTGCAATGTGTATTTCCAACACTTTACGACGTTCACCCCGTACAATCTCCTTGATAGTACCACTTACTGGAGAAGGGAACAAAACACGCTCATCACTCTTTGAAAAGAACAGTGCTTCACCTGCTTTCACTTCATTACCCTCACGCAATAAAAGCTTAGGAATAACACTGTGAAAATCACTGGGTTTGATGCCATACAAAGCAGCAAGAGGAAGCTGTTGTGTAGTTTTATCAGCTTCTCCTTCTAAATGTATGTCCAACCCTTTTCGAATGCGGATGTCGTTTGACATATCTAAATAATATTAGTTAGTTTTATTAAATTGGCGACAAATATACGAATAATTCTTTACAAAAAAATAAAGTCTATTTTTTTAAAGCTAAAAAAGAATCATTCTACATTAGATATATCTTTTGAAAATCTTGAGACTTTCGCAAGAAAATGTGTAAAATGATTCTTTTTATTTATCAAAAAAAGTTATTATTCTTTAAAGAAGGAATCTACAAACTCGTATTTATTAAAGATTTGCAAATCGTCTATTCCCTCCCCTACTCCTATATATTTCACAGGAATTTGAAATTGGTCGGAAATACCTATTACAACACCACCTTTAGCTGTGCCATCGAGTTTGGTAACAGCCAGAGCAGTAACTTCAGTAGCTTTGGTAAATTCTTTGGCTTGTTCAAAAGCATTTTGTCCTGTAGAACCATCGAGCACTAAGAGTACTTCGTGAGGGGCATCAGGCAATACTTTTTGCATCACGCGCTTGATTTTAGAGAGTTCGTTCATCAAGTTGATTTTGTTATGCAAGCGTCCTGCTGTATCGATAATTACCACATCGGCATTTTGTTTTACGGCAGAGCTCAGCGTATCGTAAGCTACTGAAGCAGGGTCGCTCCCCAATTGCTGTTTGACCATTGGTACCCCTGTGCGGTCAGCCCATACTTGTAATTGGTCGATTGCAGCTGCACGGAAAGTATCGGCGGCACCTAATACTACTTTCAAGCCTTTTTTAGCAAACTGACTTGCGAGCTTACCTATAGTAGTGGTTTTACCAGCACCATTCACACCTACTACCATCATCACATAAGGTTTTTTGTCGGCTGGGAGGACAAAATCAGTTGCCTCACCGGTATGTGTTTCGGAAAGGAGACCTGCTATTTCTTCACGAAGAATGGTATTAAGTTCGGAAGTGCCTAGATACTTATCTTTAGCCACACGTGCCTCGATACGGTCGATAATCTTAAGTGTAGTATTCACACCTACATCACTGGCAATGAGGACTTCTTCGAGGTCATCAAGCACCTCATCATCTACTTTAGATTTTCCCATAACCGCTTTTCCTAAACGGTCGAAGAAGCTATTTTTAGATTTTTCTAAGCCTTTATCTAAGGTTTCTTTCTTTTCTTTAGAAAAGATATTTTTTAGAAATTGGAATGCCATAACTTATTGTATATATTTAGATATGAGTGCAAAGGTAATAAAAAAGTTTATATATGCAAAAAAGCCGTCTCACGACAGCTTTTTTAGATATGATAAAAATAGAGAAAATTTAATTATTTCTTCTTCAAAAATTCATCAACAAGTTCAGGAGCCATTACGCTTTCTACGAAAGTGTAAGCACCTGTTTTAGGTGATTTCACCATTTTGATAGCTTTAGTAAGCTTTTTAGATTTACCTTGTAGGGTTGCTACTGTTTTCTTTGCCATAACGTTTTAATTATTTAATTTCTTTATGAACAGTTACTTTTTTAAGGATAGGGTTGAACTTTTTAAGTTCTAATCTATCGGGAGTATTTTTTTTGTTTTTGGTAGTGATGTAACGTGAAGTTCCTGGAAGACCAGATTCTTTATGCTCAGTGCACTCCAAAATAACCTGAATTCTATTTCCTTTTTTAGCCATTTTAGTATTGTTTTAAAATTTAGTTAATATATCCGTTACGTTCTACTTCTTGTAGCACTGCATAGATACCTTTTTTATCGATAGTTTTAATTGCAGCTGCTGAAACCTTGAGGGTAATCCAACGATTCTCTTCAGGGATGAAGAAACGTTTTGTACGGAGGTTTACATTAAATTTACGTTTAGTTTTGTTCATTGCGTGCGACACGTTGTTGCCCACCAATGCTTTTTTGCCTGTTAAGTCACAAACTCTTGCCATTTTTTTCTCTATTTATTAATGTGTTATTTATATTCAGGGCGCAAAGGTATAACTATTTTTTTAAATAGCAAAACTTTTTTTGAATAAAAAGGAGATAGGAGTTAAGAAACAAGAGATAGTATTCTGTAAATTAAATAGTTAACAATTTTACATTCCTTTCTCTATTTCTACAAATTCACCTGTTTTTTTCCAAATGTAGGTGTCTTAGAATTAGGTTTTACTGATGGCTCATCAATCTTTAATAATAAGGGCATAGGAAAATCGACCCCTACAAGCAATGCTTCCCCCTCACCAAGTATTGGTAAAAAAGACAAACTATTTCTACTTGCTGATGAAACAGCATTTTCAATAGCCTTTTTATCTTGTTCATTAATCAAACGATGAACAATAAATGTCCCCATTTGGCTTAATGTGCCAATAGGTATATCACGTGGCATTTGTGTAGCTAAGCATAGAAAAAGACCGTGTTTTCGACACTCTTTTGCAATTAAATCAAAAGCATCAAGTGAATGCATTTCGAAAAATTCATCTTTAATGCTTTTATTTAAAAACTGATGTGCCTCATCTAAAATTAAAATAATAGGATTTTCTTTAAAGGACTTGTCTCTTGCCTTGTTTAATAGATGTGTTGCTAATGCATTTGAAATAATTTCTTTCACAGAGAAAGAAGAAGGAATTTCTTCAAAATTAATTCTTAAAACACCGCCATGCCCCTGTTTCAAAAAATCATCTATTTTTTCAATAATAGATATTTTCTCATAGATCTTTTTTTCTGTATTTTCAGTATTTGTACTTTTTTTTTCTTCTTTAAAGCCTAATACTTGATTAAAGATATTAGTATTTAATAAATCTGTAATTCTATTAATAAGAGAAGTTTGATAATCATAAGTTTTTGATTCATAATCTCCCCAATGAGAGTAATCTGGAGATTTAAATTCACCTCCTACAGGATAAACACATTCTTCTTTAATTTGCTTAGCTAATAAATTAATATTAAAATCACATTGATTATTCTCAATTTTTTCTATATTTTGCCTATAAAGATCAAAATAAATCTCTTTCTTTGTTTTTGCTTTTACATAAACCTCATCTTTTTCTATTAGTTTTTGAATTTTTAGAGAACGAATAGCTTCTAAAAGTATTGGTCGTTGTGATTGTCCTGTTGGCCTTAATAAGTAAAATAAATCAGAAATAGAAAGTTTTTGATAAGGAAAACTAGAATCTTTCCCCAAAATAAAGGATTGAGAATTTGGCAATTCTTCGTACTCTCCAGTAGCATCTATTAAAATGACTTTATTATCAGTTTCTTTTGTTATTTCTTCAATAAGTTTTGAGATTGTCCAACTTTTTCCTCCTCCTGTAGTTCCTACCACAGCACAATGTCTACCAAATAAAGAATTTAAAGCAACTTTACACTCTACATTATTAGAAGTTAATCTACCCAAAGAAGCATATATATTGTCATCATTACCTTTATAACCAAACTGTTTTACATATTTTGCAATTTGGTCATCAGAACAAGAATATACTTTAGCTCCAATAGAAGGATATTTTGAAACGGTTTTTTCTATTTTTTGAGGCTCATAAACACTAAAAGAAAGCAATAATTCTGCTTTGCCTATGGGGTGAAAATCAGAGTCTTTGTGTTCAATAGCCTTTTCTGTAAGTTCTTTTTTCTCGCTATCAGATAATTTTACTTCTGTAAGCTGTGCCAAAAAACCATATTCATCACCTTCAATTACTACAAAATTACCAACGCCACCTCCAGTATAACTTGTTCCTTCAAAATGAAACTTGTTAAGAAGTATTGATGATGGAAAATGTATCTTGATATATTGAGGGGTTACCTCATTTATATATCCTAAAAAATAATTATGACTAAATGGTTTCATTGCTATTATAATATGTTTTATTTTCGGGATAGTTATCTGTAAAATTTTTGAAAGTATCAAAAACTATATTCACATTTCGTCTCACTTTCAGTTCATCTTCCTTTTCAGTTATTTCAAAAAAATCTTTAAGAGAGTCTGTTTTAAAAATTTTTCCTTCCTCATTATAGTTAACAATTAATAATTGAAAACTTGGATTTTGATTTACAGCTTCCAACACAACATTTCTAATATGTTTATCTCCAAAACCAAAACCAATTACAATTAAAAGCGTTTCTTCTTTTCGCAAAGCTTGTTGAAATCTTGACATCATTTCAAAGTAAGGCTGCTCATAAGAACTCTCATACTTTTCAGATGAAGGATAAATCATTAGAGGATTGTCAGGTTCTTTTTCCTGAATAATTTTCCCATTATTTTCTCTCTTCCAAGTTAAAGAACCGTGCAATTTATAAAGATGGAATACTTTTGAAATAAAACTCTCTTCTTGTTTCAATCGTGTTTTTTCTCGATTTATAATATCTAATTCAAACCATCTTCCTGAGAACTCTCGTGGTTGGGTAAATGAAAAACCATCTATAATTACAAAACCCGCTTCATTAGCTGCTTGTTCAAAAAGCGTATCATAATTTGTTGTAAATATTTGAACCCTTGAATCATTATTTTTACGAGCAGTTATTTTATTAAGAAAATCAATATGAGGAGCTTTATCTTTTTGAAGAGTAAGAGTACATAATTCTCTTATCTTTTTCTCTAATTCTTGACGCTTTTCTTTTAAATTACTTGTGTTACCTTGCTCATTTTCTGTTTTCTCTTTCAAAGTTATATATGAGATAAAAGCTTCAATATCTTTATTTCTTGCTATTTCTTTAAGTTTAATATTACAAAGTGTACTTTTGTATATACTTTTAATTTTTTCACGGCATTCTTTCCATAAACCAAACATAGATTTTCCTCCACTATCCATAGAAGAGCCAGCTCCTGTTAAAACAACTATATTTTTAAAATGTTTTTTTAAGAAAGTGTTGTATAATTGTTGTATTTTTAAGTCATTTGCTTGTTTTTCAATATCTTCTTTAGTTGGAGTTTTATCTCCATCTTTTTTTAAATCTTGAACCTTATTATTTACATAATAATTCTCATCATCATACGCTACGGTATAATTGTTTTGTAAAAGAATATACTTCTTAATCTTATCTTTTTCTGTATTTTCTGCCATATTTGTAGTTTTATAGTATTAAGTCATTAAAACCCCCATCTAATAATTTCTATCAGATGGGGGTTGTTTATTATTGTTATTATTTTACTTCTTCGAAGTCTACGTCTTGGACATCGGGACCGTTGTTGCCGCCTTGTTGTCCGCCGAATGGATTTGCATCACCAAAAGGATTGGTTGCATTAGGATTTGGTCCTTGTGCTGCGCCTCCTTGTTGTGCTTTGTAGATATCTTCAGAGGCTTGTTGCCAAGCAGTGTTGATTTTGCTGAGAGCTGCTTCTACTGCTGGGAGTTCTTTGCTTTCGAAAGCTGTTTTGAGTTCACCAAGCGCTGTTTCAATAGCTCCTCTCTTATCAGCTGGGATTTTATCACCAAACTCTTTCAATTGTTTTTCAGTTTGGAAAATCATCGCATCAGCTTCGTTGAGTTTTTCAGCTTTTTCTCTGGCTTGCTTATCGGCTTCAGCATTGGCTTCAGCTTCACGTTTCATCTTTTCAATTTCTTCTTTAGAAAGACCTGAAGAGGCTTCTATACGGATATTGTGAGATTTACCTGTACCTTTATCAGTTGCTGATACGTTGATGATACCATTGGCATCGATATCAAAAGTTACCTCAATTTGTGGTACTCCACGTGGTGCAGGTGGAATATTATCTAAGTGGAAACGACCGATAGTATTATTATCGTGTGCCATTGGGCGTTCTCCTTGCAATACGTGAATTTCTACGCTTGGCTGATTGTCGGTAGCGGTAGAGAACACTTGTGATTTCTTGGTAGGAATAGTGGTGTTTGCATCGATGAGTTTGGTCATCACACCTCCCATAGTTTCGATACCCAAAGAAAGAGGAGTAACGTCCAAAAGCAATACATCTTTCACATCACCAGTAAGTACGCCTCCTTGAATAGCGGCTCCAATGGCTACTACCTCATCGGGGTTTACGCTCTTATTAGGTTTTTTGCCAAAGAATTTTTCAACGGCTTCTTGTACGGCAGGAATACGAGTAGAACCACCTACTAAGATTACTTCGTTGATATCACTTACGCTGAGACCTGCATTTTCTAACGCTTTTTTGCAAGGTTCAATTGTGCGTTTTACTAGGTCGTCGATGAGTTGTTCGAATTTAGCACGGCTGAGCTTGCGCACCAAGTGTTTAGGACCTGAAGCTGTAGCAGTGATATAAGGCAAGTTAATTTCGGTTTCAGTAGTTGAAGAAAGTTCAATCTTAGCCTTTTCAGCAGCTTCTTTAAGACGTTGCAACGCCATAGGGTCTTTACGAAGGTCGATTTGTTCTTCTTTTTCAAACTCTTCAGCCAACCAGTTGATGATTTTTTCATCTACATCATCACCTCCTAAGTGGGTATCACCATCAGTAGCGAGTACTTCAAACACGCCGTCGCCAAGTTCCAAGATAGACACATCGTGAGTACCACCACCAAAGTCGAATACAACAATCTTATGGTCGCTATGGTCTTTATCCAAGCCATAAGCCAATGCAGCGGCAGTAGGTTCGTTGATGATACGTTCTACTTTTAAGCCTGCGATTTCACCTGCTTCTTTAGTAGCTTGACGTTGAGCGTCGTTAAAGTAAGCTGGTACAGTAATTACCGCGCTTGTTACGGGTTGTCCTAAGAAGTCTTCGGCAGTTTTCTTCATCTTTTGAAGAATCATAGCTGAGATTTCTTGTGGAGTATACAAACGTCCGTCTATATCCACACGAGGAGTATCGTTGTCGCCACGTACTACTTTATAAGGTACACGAGCGATTTCTTTTTCCAATTCAGAAAACTTGTTCCCCATAAAACGCTTGATAGAATATACCGTGTTTTTAGGGTTGGTAACTGCCTGACGTTTGGCAGCGTCACCTACTTTTATTTCGCCACCTTCGGTAAAAGCTACCACTGAAGGGGTTGTGCGTTTACCTTCGGCATTGGTAATCACCACGGGGTCATTACCTTCCATTACAGAAACACAAGAGTTTGTGGTTCCTAAGTCAATACCTATAATCTTACTCATATTAATATTATCGTTTTTTTTAGTTCAACATTTTTGTAAGCCTTACGCTTACGTAGTTAGTAGCAGTCAATGATTGTGCCAAAGGGATAAAAACTGACAAATTGTCATTTTTAGTCATTAGTTGTTAGTAAGCGACTAACAACTAATTCCTATTTTTTATCTTCTGATGTTTGATTTCTAAATACCAATTGGTTATCAAAAGCATCTAATAAGATGACAGCATCACGTTGTACTGTGCCACTCAATATTTCTTTAGAGAGTTTATTGAGCACTTCTTTCTGAATGATACGTTTCACTGGACGAGCACCAAACTGAGGGTCAAAACCTTTTTGTGCTAAGTAATCAATAGCCTCATCGGTAGCATCGAGCAAGATGCCTTCTTTGGCAACCATACGGAACACTGATTGCAATTGCAAACGCACAATACTACGGATATCCTTGGCGTTGAGCGGTGTGAACATTATAATGTCGTCTATACGGTTCAAAAACTCAGGACGTACAGTTTGTTTGAGGAGTTGTAACACTTCGTCACGTGACTCGTCGATAGCGCGCTCGGTATCCTTAGGATACTTTTCAAAAGTTTCCTGAATGATATGGCTACCCATATTGGAGGTCATAATGATAATCGTATTCTTAAAGTCGGCGGTACGACCTTTGTTGTCAGTAAGCCTACCTTCGTCGAGTACTTGCAACAAGATGTTGAATGTATCGGGGTGAGCTTTTTCGATTTCGTCTAAAAGTATTACGGAATATGGACGGCGACGCACAGCTTCAGTAAGCTGACCACCTTCGTCATAACCCACATATCCTGGAGGCGCACCTACTAATCGGCTAACAGCGTGTTTCTCTTGGTATTCGCTCATATCTATACGCGTCATTGCATTTTCATCGTCGAATAGATACTCAGCTAAGGCTTTGGCAAGTTCGGTTTTACCTACCCCCGTAGTTCCTAAGAAAAGGAAAGAACCTATAGGACGACGTGGGTCTTGCAAACCAGCACGACTACGGCGTATGGCATCGGAAACTGCCTCGATGGCTTCTTCTTGACCTACTACACGGCGGTGCAATTCTTTTTCTAAGTTCAACAGCTTTTCGCGTTCGCCTTGTAACATTTTAGCTACAGGTATACCTGTCCATTTTGCGACTACTTCAGCGATGTCTTCGGCGGTTACTTCTTCTTTTACAAGAGCATTTTCGTGTGACTTGCTGTCTAAATTCTTTTGCAATTCCACTAACTTGTCTTCCGCTTCTTTGATTTTTCCATAGCGCAATTCGGCTACTTTACCATAGTCGCCTTCACGTTCAGCTCTATCGGCTTCCAAACGGTATTTCTCAATAGCTTCCTTAGTGGTTTGTACTTCATCAATTACGCTTTTTTCACTCTGCCATTTAGCATTGATAGCGTTACGTTCTTCTTTAAGATTTGCCAAATCTACATATAGCATTTTGAGCTTATCTTCGTCTTTTTCACGTTTGATAGCCTCAATTTCTATTTCGAGTTGCATTATCTTACGGTCGAGTACGTCTAATTCTTCGGGTTTAGAATTGATTTCCATACGGAGCTTGGCAGCTGCCTCGTCCATTAGGTCTATTGCCTTATCGGGTAAGAAACGATTAGTGATATAGCGTTCAGAAAGCTCTACTGCTGCGATAATCGCCTCATCTTTGATACGCACTTTGTGGTGAGTTTCGTACTTTTCTTTGATACCACGCAATATTGAGATAGCACTTTCGGTATCAGGTTCGTCTACCATTACCTTTTGAAAACGACGTTCGAGAGCTTTGTCTTTCTCAAAGTACTTTTGGTACTCATCGAGAGTAGTGGCACCAATGGCACGGAGTTCACCACGAGCTAAGGCAGGTTTTAGGATATTGGCAGCGTCCATCGCACCTTCTCCCCCACCCGCTCCTACAAGGGTGTGGATTTCGTCTATAAACAGAATAATATTACCATCGGAAGAGGTTACCTCTTTCACTACCGATTTGAGTCGTTCTTCAAACTCACCTTTGTACTTTGCACCTGCGATAAGAGCCCCCATATCGAGTGAGTAAATTACCTTGTCTTTTAGGTTTTCGGGCACGTCACCTTTTACAATACGGTGTGCTAAGCCTTCGGCTATAGCCGTTTTACCTACCCCAGGTTCACCCACCAACATAGGGTTATTCTTGGTACGACGTGAAAGAATTTGCAACACGCGACGTATTTCCTCATCACGACCAATCACAGGGTCGAGTTTCCCACTATCAGCTAACTGATTGAGGTTTTTGGCGTATTTGTTGAGCGAATTGTAAGTATCTTCAGCCGAAGCCGAAGTTACGCGTTCGCCTTTGCGCAATTCTTGAATGGCTTTCTCCAACTCTTTTTCACTTACGCCTTGGTCTTTGAGGGCTTGGGCGATTTTACTGTTTGATTTGAAGATAGCCAATATAAGATGCTCTAAGGATACATACTCGTCATTCCATTTTTTAGCGATATTGACAGCTTCGTTCAGCATAGAGTTTGCTTCGCGTGAGAGCCCCATATCGCCACCGCTTACTTTGGCAAAGCCTTGTAGAGCAGTTTCTAATTGTTTATTTAATTGCTCGCGGTTGATATTCAATTTTTTGAATAGGAAAGGCAATACGTTCTCATCTACCTGCTCAATAGCTTTGAAGAAATGTTCGTTTTGCAATTCCTGGTGCCCGTACTGCTGGGCAATTTGCTGAGCGGTTTGTACCGCTTCTTGCGCTTTGATAGTAAAGTTATTAAAGTTCATATATCTTTCAATTAACAATTTGGGTTAAACATTTTCAGCAAGAGAAAGACAAGAGTTATGCCAAATAGATTTAACTGACAAAATGACAGTTTTTAAAACTTTTTGACAGGGTTATTTCTTGATTTTTTAAAGGTATTTCAAATTAAAGAAATCATTATCAGTTTTTTAAATCTAATTTTAATCACTGACAATATGTCAGTGATTAAAATTATAGAAAAGTATTACTTCAGTCCGCTATTGCTTTCCATCGTTGTATTACCCTTGTGTAGCAGCCTATAAACACCAAAGTTAAACAGAAGGATACACAAAAATTTTTGTTAGAAAGCTCATCACGAGACCTATCTAATAACATATTTTCCATAATACTGTCTACTATATAGTACATTACCATAAGCGAAAAAAGAAGCACTGTATTTACCACAATGCCTATAAACTTCTTTGGTATGTGAATTTCCTTACTCACAGAAACATATACAAGTGCAGCATAAACCAATAAAAACAACAATTTATTGCCTATAAAAGATAATATAATTAAAAGAATCCCTATAAAAACAATAGTAAGTAGCAGAATTTGCACATTGGTAATACGCACACAGTACACGAGTGTCGCTATAACAAAAGCAATACTCAAAAGGAAATTTAATAGGTATATCACATCAGAAGTATTGCTAAAAGGATACTTCCCTAAGCCTTTAACAATTGCATAAGGCAGTACAAAGGACACTGAGGCAAAGACGATAAGAAAATAAAGTATCCATTGCAAGAAGAGTTTTTCTTCAGGGAAAGGATAGAAATGCTTGAAAGCGTTGTTTCTACTGAGATACAGCAACCAAACTACTAACAACAATATAGAGATAACAAGATGTAACAATAATGGAAACCCTATAAAATCTGCCATTATAGCATTAAAAGCATAGTAATTGAAGTCTTCATTTTTTGCTGCCCAACCTAATAAGATAAAGAAGATATGTCCACAGCTCGCAAGAGCTAACATTGGGAGCAAGCGAGTATTCCACACAAGCGGGTAACGTTCTAAAAGATATTTATCCATAAGTAGATTTGTCAATTTGGCAATTTGTCAATTTGCTGATTTTACGCGACAAAGATATAAAATAATTTGTCAATCCAGAATTATTTTGTAGTTTTGTACTCACAATATCATTTCTATGAGTACCATATACAAACTATTTATTACTATCTCGCTATATTTTAGCTTTTTACCTGCTTTTTCTCAAGAGAAAAGCATTCGTCACGACGATCTTATAGGCTCGTGGACGATTGAATCTCAAAGCTTAGACAACTTAGAGATTACCCTCAACGATTGTGAAAAGCAGAGTACTTTTATATTTACTAAAAACGAAATTATTGAGAATTACTACAAAAAATATAATGGTAATTGTGTAATTCTCAACAGTAATAAAGATTTCTATACCGTAGAGGGCAATCACATTATTCGCAAGGAAGAAAGTGATTTAAACAACACTTTCGTAATAAAAGGTGAAATTCTCACTCTTTCGTTTGCGGGAAAAGATGAAGACAACGAGGAACACATTGCTGTGATTGTGTGTAAAAGGGCTAAACCTATCGAATATATTAAATGATGAAAAAAAAACTCTTCTTACTTTGCTTGCTACCTTTTTCAGCAGTAGCTCAGAAACTTTGGACGCTCAACGATTGCATAGCGTATGCCAAAGAACACAACCTTTCTATTAAACAATCGGAAATAGACTTGAAATCCACTGATATAGAAGTATGGCAAACAAAAGCTAACTTTTTGCCTTCTATCAACAGTGAAGCTGCTTATAATTGGAATACAGGAAAGAATATCAATCCTGTGAGCAACCAGTTTGAAAACACTACTTTTGAATCGGCTTCAGGAGGTATCAGTATGTCGATGCCTTTGTTCTCCGGCTTGCAGAATTGGCGTAAATTGCAACAAGCAAAATGTAAACAATTGGCGACTCAATACCAATTGGATATGAAGAAAGATGAGATTATCTTAATGATTATCAACGCTTACACTGAAGTATTGAGCAACAAAGAAAAGATCAAGATTCAAAAAGCACAATTAGAAATATCAAAAGAAAGCGTTGCACGTACGCGTGAGCTCATCAATGCGGGGTCGTTGCCCAAAGGTGATATTTATGAAAGTGAAGCTCAACTATTTTCGCTTGAGCAGAAAATTATAGAAACAGAAAGCGCTCTTTTCATCGGAAAAATGGGATTAGCTCAATTGCTTTTACTGAAGAATTACAAAGATTTTGAGGTAGCCGATAACACATTTGAAGTTCCCGTAGCCGATATACTAAGCAAAACTCCTGAAGAGATTTACCGAAATGCTAAAGAGATAATGGGTGAAGTGAAATTAGCAAGTGCCAATGTGCAATTAGCTGAAAGTAGTTTGCGCTTGAGTCAGTCAGCTTTTTGGCCTCGTCTTTCTGCGCAATGGGGGTATAGTTCGCGATGGAGTAAGAACCAAGTAATGGATTTCTGGAAACAGTTAGATACTAATAAAGGTATGTACGCTGGTTTATCGCTCAGTATTCCTATTTTTAATCATTTTTCCGTACTCAGTAATGTTAAAACTCAAAAGTTAGCCTTACAGAAAATGCAATTAGCAAAGGAACAAACTGAATTGAGTACTGAAAAAAATATTTATCAAGCCTACAACGATGCTGCTAATGCCAAAAAACTATACGAAGCAAGTGAAAAAACAGCTCAAGCTAAAGAACAATCTTTTAGTTATGCACAAGAACGACACAATGTAGGCTTAATGAATACTTTTGACTTCAATCAATCTAAATACGAATATGAAAATGCTCAAAATGATGTGATAAAAGCTAAATATCAGTACATTTTTAAACTAAAAGTACTCGAATATTACTTTAGTCACTAATTAGGCATCAGTCTAACGTAACGTATATAGCCTTTGCCCTCAACTTTAGTGTTAAGGTTTTCTTTTTTGAGTTCTATTTCAGCGTCTTTAGCATAGTAATAGTCATCTTCTACTGCTGTTTCAAAGCGTATTTTATACCCTTTATCAAACTTGCTCTCATCAAGGGTGAGCACTTTTACGGCGCGCTCTCCCCCACTGATGGTCGCTCCTGTAATCCCATCAATTGTTTGGCGTTTGCCATAGAACTTCCACCATTCAGTAAGATCGTCATACCATTCGGGGTCGTCGCCCAATACTTGCAATGTTTGTTCATATTTTCCTTGCGGATTGATGAGTGAAGCTACTATATAAGCCCCCTCCCCTTTGTAGTTAGTAAGCTGGATAAGGCATTTGTATTTCTTAGCAGTAGCTTGTTGAGCGACAAATGAAACTGTAAGCAAGGCAACTACCACAGCTACAGTAAGTAAGAGTTTCTTTTTCATCTTCTTCCTTTTATTTTAAAAATTCTATATTCATTCCTTTTAAGGCTTCATTTTCTTGAGCCAATTCGTAAACTGTTTCACCCAAATCGGTAATGAGATTTTTATCAGCTCCTTTGCTGAGCAAGAAGTGTACCACATCTAAGTTTTTAGCGGTCATCACAGCCATTTGTAGAGGGGTAAGACCATTGTTATTTTTTTGATTGATATTGATAGGATAGAGTGAAAGTTTTTCTAAAATTTTTATATCACCGCGTTTTACAGCGTAGTGATAAAGTGTATTTTCTTCCTTGTCTACTACTTGAACATCTGCATTTTTTAAGAGTAAAAAATCTATTACTTCAAGAGTATTGTTCTCTACTGCCAAGGTCAAAGCCGATAATCCTTGTTTATTTTGTGTGTTGATATCTTTGGTCTTGGTGAGTAAAGCTGTTATTACAGATATATTATTGCTGATTGCTGATTTCATCAATGGGTTATTTCCTTCTTTATCAATCTGATTGGTATCATTTCCTTTTTCTAAGAAATAGTTAATCACTTTTTCATCTTTGTTCTTTTCAGCTAACACAAAAAGAGGAGAAAGTCCATCTTTATTCTTTTGATTAAGTGAAAGCCCCAATTGTTCTAAATATAGGAAAGTGTCAAGTTTGTTATAATTTTTTCTAAAACCACGAGCGGCACCAAAAATAGCACTCTCACCTTTGTTATTGAGGTTTTTAACATTAATTTTCTTTTTCATCAGAGCCTCAATTATAGCGCGATTACCCGTTGTCGCTGCGTAGTAAATAGCGTTATTACCTTTGTTATCGGTAGCAGTAAGTTTGAGTCCTTTTTTTACAAAATAATCAGCTTCTTTAAGGTCTTTGAGGTGAGGAAGTAACAGCAAAAGGGCGTTCGCACCATCGGCATTAGTATCTTTTAAGTTAGCGCCGTGTTTCAGTAACAATTCATAAATTGCGTTATTGCTTCTTCCTCCTACAGCAGCGAATAACAAGGGGGTAAGTTGATGTGATTCAGTAATATTCACCTTAGCTCCTTTCTTGAGAAGGTATTCCATCACGGGCACATTGTCCTGATAGGCAGCCCAAAAGAGGTAAGTGCGTTTGTCGTGAGTCAGTTTATCTACTCCATTTCCTTCTAAATCAATAAGATAAGTAATAGTTTCATAGGGAGCTCCGTTTAAGATAGCTAAAGTTGTTGCATCGAAAGCACGGCTATTCAAAGCTGTAGCACTATTACCTTGATTGATAGCCTGTTCTACTTGAGCCACAGAGGGCTTTTGTTTCCAATACTCATTAGTGAGGAAAACATTTTCTTGTGCGTGAACTTTCCCTATTAGAAGTGTTGTAATAACAAACAAAAGTTTTTTCATAAAAGGTGCTTATTTAGAATGATTCGGGGCAAAGATACTAAATAATTATAAACCACAAATTATTTGTGGTAAAGTTGTTATAAAATAATTTTCTATAACAATTGATTATCAATTATTTATAAAAAAAGTGTTATGTGTCAAACAAAAAAGTTTGATAAGTATTTGTTTTTATAATAGTTTTTCCTTAATTTTGTGGCGTTGAATATAATTTATAATGTTATGTCAGAAGAAATCATAAACAGACCTACTCCTATCAACAGAGAAGTTGTGTGGGATAAAACAAAAACCATTATCAGTACTACTGATAAGTATGGTACTATTACTGACGTAAACCAAACGTTTATAGACGTTTGTGGCTATTCAGCAAGTGAGTTGCTCGGCAAACCTCACAATATTATCCGCCACCCCGATATGCCTAAAATCATATTCAAAATTACGTGGGATAATATTTTAGTGGGTAGAAACTTTCACGCTATTATCAAAAACTTAGCTAAATCGGGGGAATATTATTGGGTTATCACCGATTTTGAGGTAGGAAGAAATATTATGGGTGAAGTGGTAACCATTATGGCACGCCGTCGTGCTTTACCTCAATATGTAATTACCGACCATATTGAACCTTTGTACCAAACACTCCTAAAACTCGAAAAGATTGGTGGAATGGAGCTCAGCAACCGCTATTTTAAAAGTTTCTTAGAAAAACAAGGTAAATCGTATGTTGAGTATATAATGGACATCTTAGATGAAAATAAACGTACAGCTGCGGCTACTCATCAGGATATCGTATTTGAGCCTGTATCGAATACTCATCACACTGAAGGTACTAACTTTGGCGACTATGAAATTTCAGATGAAATCTTCAGTGAAGAGCACCCTGAAGAAGAAAGTATGATGCAACGCAAAAGTTTCTTTGCGAGATTATTCTCTACAAATTAATTGTAATACTTATAGTATAAAAAAAGAGTGTATCTCAAAATAGATACACTCTTTTTTTGTGAGTATTTTTTAGCATTATGCTTCTTTTTTCTCTACTTCTTTCTTGTCGTCTCTCAATCTAATGGATAGTTCCATAGAGATAGCCGAACGTTCAAATTTTATTTTACCTGCAAGGGTTTCAATCACACAAGTATCATCGGTAAGTTCTACAATGCGACCGTGCATACCACCTTTGGTAATTACTTTATCACCTTTCTTCATTGATTGTATGAAGTTTTTTTCTTGTTTTTGTCGCTTCGCTTGTGGACGAATCATTAAAAAATACATTACCACAATCATCAATGCGATAATCAAAAAATTGTTACTCATCAAATTTTGCATATATACTTAATTTTAGTTTTTAATTTTGTTACTTACAAAAGTCCTCTTCCAATCTTTTTAATAAGTTCTTTTTCACTGAGTTCCTTGTGTACTACATTCAGTACCCCATTGATGAACAAACTACTTTTAGCAGAAGAATACTCTTTAGCAAGCTCTAAGTACTCGTTGATAGTTACTTTCACAGGAATACTTGGGAAGTGCAAAAACTCACAAATAGCCATTTTCAAAAGAATAAGATCTAACACTGCCACGCGTTCCTTGTCCCAATTGGTGAGTTTATCTTCTACAAAACTCTTAAGTTTAGCATCGTTAAGGGCAGTTTTCTTTAGCAAATCTACTAAAAACTCTTTTTCTTCACTGTTGTTATAGAGAGGAGGAGTAAAATACTTTTCAGGAGGATTCGGACGTAAATTTTTAAACTCTCTTACTATAAAGGTGTTTATAATAGGAAAATCATCCATCCACGTAAGGTTATAGTCCTCTATATATTCATAAAGCCCTTCATCAGGAGCAATGAATTCTTCAAAAATTTCAATTAAGAATTTTTTATCGGCTTCAAAACTTGCTTTTTGTTTACTATAAGCTTGGTAAGTATCGCTTTCCACAATACGTTTATAGAGCGTTCTCACATATTCTTCTTGGATATTCCAAAAATTGATATGAGCATCAGCAATAGCCTTTTGTAACATTTCATTAGTAGCAATAAGTGAAAGTAGCTCGTTGTCTTTCATTTTTTGGTGTAGGAGCTTATCAGTAGGAGTTGCTAAGTATTTTTTTTGTGCTACTTCGTACTGATTTACTGCCAAAGAATGAAGCTCTGTAAGGAGTGCCATTAGCAAGAGATATAGATTTTCCATCTCATTGGCACTATTTTGCAAGAATTTCAATTCTTTGTCTAAATCCTGACTTTGGCTTTGCTGCATTGCATAGACTGATTGCATCACTTTAGCCCTAATATGTCGTCGTGTAAGCATAATTTATAAGAACCTTATTTACTTTATTTTTGAGGGTGCAAAAGTAGGAAAAAAGCTTTAACGAGCAAAGAAAAAGGGGTAAAAAAGTGTTTAAAATGTTAATTTTTTACTAAAATCGCATTTTTTTTTGTTTTATCTTTGCTATAAACAAATATATTACTACCTTTGTACCAAGTTAACTATATTATACAATTTATAATATGAACAAAACAGAATTAATCGATGCAATTGCTGCAGAAGCTGGCTTAACAAAAGCTGATGCTAAAAAAGCAGTAGAAGCGTTCTTTTCAAGTGTTGAAAAGAGCCTTAAACAAGGTAAAAAGGTAGCTATCGTAGGCTTCGGATCTTGGTCAGTAGCTAAGAAAGAGGCAAGAGATGCAAGAAATCCTCGTACTGGTGCTGTTATCAAAGTTCCTGCTAAGAAAGTAGTAAAATTCAAAGCTGGGACTGAACTTTCTGAATCAGTAAACAAAAAGTAATTGCACTAAAAAGTCCCTTTCTCATTAAGAAAGGGACTTTTTTTTATTTACTAATTTTCTAATCTGTTAATTATTATGACAAACTTAATGAACGAACAAGAGTTTACTCAGCTATATATTGATGCTTTGAGAGAGGCTTTCCCCGATATTACTATAAATAGCACAACGGTATTGGAGGTAAGCACAATAACCCCTGATGACCAGCGAGAAGTAAAGCATTTTTTGGATAATTGTTTTAATGAATATCTAACCAATCCGAATGATTTAAATGATATTTTAGACAAATATCTCGCTCCATTGGTTAGAATATACAAGCCTGAGGAAGCAACAACAATCACTGATTGTATCTTTCCTACAATCAAAGATACAACCTACATAAAGAAATTGAAGAGTATAGTGCCGGATGCTGAAGAGTTGCCAATGGTATATGAGAAGTATAACGATGAGTTGTATGTGTTTTACGGGGTAGATGACGGCGATAGTATAGGCTCTTTGTCTACTTCGGACTTTGAGGAGTTAGGAATGAGTATTGAAGCACTACGAGAGTTGGCTCTCAACAATTTAGCTAACACCTTGGAAATAGAAGCACAAGCTGATGAACATCTCATTTTTCTAACAACAGATGGCAATTATGAAGCAAGCCTTATTCTTCTGACGGATATATGGACAAAAGAGAATTTTCCAGTAGAAGGAGAGATTGTAATAGGAGTTCCTGCACGCGATGTATTAGTAGTTTGTGGCAGTGAAGATGCAGAAGGTTTGGCACAACTTGAATCGGTTATCAGTGATATATATAGTGGAGGGGATCATATTATCAGCGATAAGAAATTCGTTTTTAGAAACGGGAAGTTTGAAGTATTTTCATAATTTATAACTAACATTACCAATGAAAAAGAAGAAAATAGTAGTCCTTACAGGGGCTGGTATCAGTGCTGAAAGTGGTGTAAAAACCTTTCGCGATGCCGATGGTTTGTGGGAAGGACACGACATAGAACAAGTGGCAACCCCTTACGGATTTAACAAAAATCCTGAACTAGTGTTGAACTTCTACAACGGCTTGCGCAAACAGCTAAAAGATGTGCAACCTAATCCTGCTCACCTATTGCTTGCCGAGCTTGAAAAAGACTATAATGTGGTAGTTATCACGCAAAATGTAGACGATTTGCACGAACGTGCAGGTAGCACCAATATTATCCACCTGCACGGTGAACTCTTAAAAATGCGTGGAGTTGACGACCCTTACACTTTTTACGACTGCACTGAAGATATCAAAGTAGGTGACCTAAGCCCCAGTGGCGCACAATTGCGCCCCCATATCGTGTGGTTTGGCGAGGATGTACCAATGATTGTAAAGGCTGCCGAAGAAGTTGAAACTGCTGATATAGTACTCATTGTAGGGACTTCTCTACAAGTGTATCCTGCTGCTGGACTGATGAATTGTGCTGAAGAAGGCACTCCTATATATTATGTAGACCCACGCCCAAGTATCAGCAGTAAAAATAATATTACTGTAATTAAAGACGTTGCCTCTACGGGGGTAGCTAAAGCTATTGAACTAATAAAAGAATTAAAATGAGTAACTTCCCAAAATTTATTTTAGGTGACAACACCGATATGCCTGACGCTATGTTCGTAGTGCATTTAGAGTATCCACGCTTCGTATTGAATTTAGATAACGACGAAGTTGAATGGCTTGAAGAGTTTGACGAAGAGGACACTAAAGAATTAGAAGCTGAAAGTGAGAACCTTATAGCAGAAGCTATCGCTTTCTACGAACGTGAAATTACCCGTATAGAAGAAAATGACTATTAAGCAACTCATCCAGCAAATCAAATCAAAGCAATCGCTATTATGCGTGGGGTTAGACACTGATATAACTAAAATTCCTCCTCACTTACTTGAGGAGGAAGACCCTATTTTTGCTTTCAACAAGGCAATTATAGAAGCTACCCACCGCTTTACAGTAGCCTATAAACCCAACACCGCTTTCTACGAAGCTCACGGTGAAATAGGGTGGCGTGCCTTAAAAAAAACGATTGACTACCTCAACCGCCACCACCCCGATATTTTTACCATTGCTGATGCTAAACGCGGAGATATAGGCAACACCTCAAGTATGTATGCCAGAGCTTTTTTTGAGGATATGCAATTTGATAGTGTGACTGTTGCCCCCTATATGGGTAGGGATTCAGTAGAACCTTTTTTAGCTTTTGAAAACAAACACACCATCCTATTAGCGCTAACATCTAATGAAGGAGCTTTTGATTTTCAAACACAGAAACTCAGTGATGAGGAATTGTACAAAAAAGTATTACGCACCTCACTCACTTGGCAAAACAGCCAAAACCTAATGTATGTAGTAGGAGCAACCAAAGCTGAATTCTTAAAAGAAATACGCCAAATTATTCCTGAACACTTTCTATTAGTCCCTGGAGTTGGTGCACAAGGAGGTAGCTTAGAAGATGTTTGTCACTATGGACTTAACGAACATTACGGACTGCTCATCAACTCATCACGTGGTATTATCTATGCCTCTAAAGGTGAAAATTTCGCTAAAATAGCAGGTGAAAAAGCTGAGGAATTACAACAGAAGATGAAATTAATGCTTAATGATAAGTGGTAGATGAATAGTAATGAAAAGGAGCAAGAGAAATAACAAGTGTGAGAAGTAATAGGTATATCAACTTTGTACAAGTTTAAAACTTTGGCAGAATATGGTGATTAAAAACTAGTAAACTAATGACTAACAACTAAATAATATGATTACATTTTTAAACAAAAGCAACATTACCCCAACCATTGAAAAAGATGCCGCTCGCTTGTTCTCATTGTTGAGCAGGCGTTACCAGCAACCTTTATCAAACCTTTTTAATGATGAAGCTCAAGCTCCTTATGTAGTAGGTTATATAGAAGACGGTCGCCTACACGGAATGGCTTCTATGGCTATCTACAGAGTGATTTCAGGCTACAAAGGTTGGATAGAAGATGTAGTGGTAGATGAATTTGCACGTGGCAAAAAAATAGGCACACAACTCATTCAGCAGCTGATAACTAAAGGGAAAGAATTAGGCTTAGGCGAAATATTGCTCTTTACCTCGCCTACTAACGAAGCAGCTATTAAGCTCTATGAAAATGAAGGCTTTAAACGTAAAGGTGCAGAGGTATATGTGAACGCTCTCAAACAAATGTATCCCCCTAAATCTTGATATATTACTATTTCTTTGTATTTTTGCCCTTTAAAAGAAAACTCAAAATACTATGGAATTAGTTCACAAGAATCTTGTATTGCCTAACAATGGCAAAAAATTATTGTTACACACTTGTTGTGCACCTTGTTCAGGTTCAATTATACTATCTATTCAGGGGTCGGGGATCGACTTTACTATATTTTTTTACAACCCTAATATCCACCCTAAAAAAGAATACGAAATCCGTAAAGACGAAAATATTCGTTTTGCCGAAAAATATGGTGTACCTATTGTAGATGCTGAATACGACACCGATAACTGGTACGCACGTGCCAAAGGTATGGAATTTGAACCCGAACGCGGTAGCCGTTGTGCTATGTGTTTTGATATGCGTATGGAACGCACCGCCTTGTATGCTCACGAAAATGGCTTTGATACCATTGCTACTTCTTTAGGTATTTCACGCTGGAAAGACCTCAACCAAGTGAATGAAGCAGGCAAAAACGCTGCTAACAAGTATGAAGGTCTTACTTATTGGGACTACAATTGGCGCAAAAACGGAGGCTCTGCCTGCAATATGGAAATCTGTAAAAGTGAAAAGTTCTATCAGCAAGAGTATTGTGGCTGTGCTTTCTCATTACGCGATGCTAACAAATGGCGTGTTGCCAATGGTAGAGAGAAAATACGCATAGGAGAAAAATACTACGGAAATTAACTAATTTGCTAATTTCTAAATTTGCTAATGAATATGATAACTCCAGAAGAATTTTCAGAAGGTCGTATCTTGCTTATTGATAAACCCTTACAATGGTCGTCGTTTCAAGCGGTGAACAAAATCAAATGGGCAATTCTCAAGCATTACAAACTCAAGAAAATAAAAATAGGGCACGCGGGCACATTAGACCCGCTTGCCTCTGGTTTATTGGTAATTTGTACCGGTAAATTTACCAAAAAAATCACAGAAATACAAGATGCTGTAAAAACCTACACGGGCATTATCACCTTGGGAGCTACTACCCCTTCCTACGATATGGAAACTGAAATAGATGCTCACTACCCTACTGACCATATCACTCCTGAACTGATAGAACAAGTGCGAAAACAGTTTATGGGGGAGCTTGTGCAAACCCCACCTGTATTTTCGGCTATCAAAAAAAATGGCAAACGCCTCTACGAATTTGCTCGCGATGGCAAAGAAATAGAAGTACCTCAGCGCTCCATTTACATTCACAATTTCACTATTGATGCAAGTCAGTTTCCTGAGTTGCACTTTGAGGTGGTATGTAGTAAAGGCACTTATATACGTTCTTTAGCAAACGATTTTGGTAAAGCCTTAGGCTCAGGAGGCTATCTATCTGCTTTGCGACGCACCAAAATTGGTGATTTTTCAGTAAGTGATGCCATAAGTCCTGAGAAGTTTGTCAGTGCTCATATTCCTGACCTCAGGAAACACCCCCTTCCTCCTATTATTCTTACTACTGTGGTAGGTGAACCACAAGAAAAGAAAGTTCTCAACGACCGTTTTGCCAATCGCAATAAAACCATCAACAGTCAGTTTGAACGTGAAGAAACACCTCCCTCCCACCCTACTGGCGAGTTGAATATGGAGGCTATATTTCCAAGACGAAAAGCTCAAAAAACTTCTGGTTTACAGTATGAATTACGCGCTTTTATGCGAATGTTCACTAATACTGATAAGGCAATTACTATCACTTTGCTCATACTCTTCTGTACTGTACTCACCCTTATGGTAATACAATTGAGCGACAAGAAGAAAGAAATAATGATAGAAATGGCACTTACCCCTGATGATTTACCTCAAGAGCCCCCACAACCTGAAGAAACCTCTCCTAATGCCGATGTTCCTACTAACAATACCAAACTCACTACCAATGCTTACAACCAAGCAGATGTTTCCTTACAACACACTGATGATTTCAAAACTTTAGACGAAATTATGGCTGAACGTGCTGCTCAGGAAATGGCAGCTGCCAAAGAAGAATTAGTAGCCAACCAAAAAATGGCAGGCGACCTCATTATCACCGATCACAGTTTGCAAAACACAACTAATACTCCTAAAATAAGTGACAAAGTCAATAAAAATACTTTAGTAAAATACGCCTTAGCTGGTAGAGTAGGAAATATTCCAAATCCTGTGTTTACTTGTGAACGTGATGGAAAAGTGGTGGTAAGTATCACTGTGGACGAAGCAGGGCGTGTGACTAAAACAGCTATTGATAGGGCTAATTCCACAACTACTGATGATTGTCTATTAGAAAACTCATTACTCTACGCTCAAAAAGCTAAATTCAATGCGGTGAGTGGCAAAAAAGAACAAACAGGCACTATTACTTATATTTTCCAGAGCAAAAGATAACAAATTATGACTACATTTCCACGATTTTTATACCTCATCCTGCTTGCAATAGCAGTGGTTGCTTGCAAAAATACGCCTAATGACGGCAAAGATTTTAACATAGAAATCTTTCCTAAAAAGAAAGAATACCACTTAGGTGATACCCTTGTGGTGAAAATCACACACCCAAAATTCAGTGAGGCAATTACCAAAACTTCTTTTCAATTTCATCAACAGCATTTAGAAGCTCAAGGCGATACTATTGTACTGCACGCTCTTCTGCCGTTAGGCAAACAGCAACTAAAAGTTACTGCTCATACTACTAACGGACAACAGTACACCGTACAAAAACAACTATTGCTATTAGCCAAAGATGCTCCTAAAATCTATACATACAAAATCATCAATGAGTATGCACACGACAAGAAGGCTTATACACAAGGATTAGAATTCATAGGTGATACGCTTGTAGAAAGTACAGGGCAATACGGCGAATCATCTATACGCAAATGGAATCCATTCACAGGGGAAGTTTATAAAAATGTACCTTTACAACCTTCATACTTTGGCGAAGGTGCTACTGTTTTTAAAGGTAAAATACTGCAACTCACTTGGAGAGAACAAATAGGAATGGTATATGACAAGGATTTAAACTTTCAGAAGACTTTCGCTTATGGCAAAAGTAAAGAAGGTTGGGGGCTCTGCCATAACGGAGAAGATAAACTCTACAAAAGTGATGGTAGTGAAAAAATTTGGTTACTCCATCCCGAAACTTATGCCGAGATTGATAGTTTACAACTCTGCACTAATAAATCGCTCTACACTTATGCTAATGAATTAGAATTTGCTAACGGAAAGATTTATGCCAATACTTTCCTAAAGGACGGCATAATGATTATCAATCCCGAAAATGGTGCTATTGAAGGTGTGATAGATGTACGCGGACTCAAAAGCAAAGTAGAGCAAACTCCTGATGTGGATGTACTCAATGGCATTGCCTATCACCCTAAGCGTCAAACTTTTTTCATTACGGGTAAGAATTGGAGTAAAATTTTTGAAGTAGTTTTCTTACCTTCTAACAACTAAACACTAACAACTATACTGCTCTTTCCATTGCCTTTCTTTTGTACCACTACTTTCACAGCAATGCGCTCTACCATTTCTTGTACGTGAGAGATAACCCCTACTTTCTTCCCTTGATTTTGTAGGCTTTCCAATGCATCTATGGCTACAGAAAGCGTTTCGGAGTCTAAGGAGCCAAAACCTTCGTCTATAAAGAGGGTTTCTACATTCATTTTAGTAGATGAGAGTGAAGAAAGTGCCAAAGCTAAAGCTAAAGATACTAAAAACGATTCTCCTCCTGAAAGTGAATAAACCGAACGCACCTCAGCACCCATATCGTTGTCTATCACCTGCAAACTTAAAGAATTAGGAATGCGTTGCAAAGTGTAACGCCTATTGAGGTAGCGCATTTGCATATTGGCGTATTGCAAGAGCATATCAAGAGTATATTCCTGAGCGTACTTGCGGAATGTGTTACCTGTACTACTTCCTATAAGGTCGTTGAGCAAACTCCAGCGATGGGTGAGTTTTTCCTTTTCTTCTTTAGCTATATGCAATGTTGCAGCGGTAGCACGCTGCTGACTATCAGTTAAAAGCCTACTTTTTTGAGTAACTACAGCCTCACGTAACGTATCTTCTTCAGCTGTTTGAGCTGCCAGTTGCTGTATGGTAGCTTCTTCTGTAAGGTCAAGCGGTCGTTTTTCTTTTAATTGTTTAAGAGCTTGTTGTTTTTCTGTAGCAATAGTATTATATTGGGCTATGCGCTCGTTTAACGATTGAAGGACTTGTCTTTCTGATTGTAGCCATTCGTGAGAGCGATTTGCCCACTCCAGCATCTTTCTTCTTATAAACTCTATTTGCTCAGGGGGGTAGGTAGTAAGCCATTCTTCTATTGTAAGAGTCGCCTCAGTTATATGAGTTTGCGATTGCTGTTGTTGCGTTGTTAAGGTTTCTAAAGTCTTTTCATTAGCTGTCAGTTTTAGCAAAATAGCATTGTATTGCTGTTGGTTTTGCTCCAACCGAGATGTTAATTCATTTATTTGTTTCTCAAAAGTAGCCTCTATCTCTTGAGCCGATTTTCCTTCTAACAAATTGTTACGTTCTTCTTTCATTTTTTGCAACTGAATTTGCTCTTTAGTAATACGCTCCGTCAATTCAGTGAGTTCTTGCTGGAGCGCTTGAGCCGAAGAAGAAAGCTCTGTACGCTCTTGTGTGAGTTCTGCAAGGCGTTTTTTGTATTTTTCAAGACAAGCCGAATGTGTTTCCCAATCGGTTTTAGCTGTAACAACCTGTTTTTGAAATTGTGCAATATCTGTTTGCCAAAGATTGAGCCAAGTAGCCGAAAGTTGCAAATTTTGCAACTGCTGAAAGTATTTCTGGCTTTGTTGTTCGCAATTTTGGGTGTCTTTTGCAAGAGTATTCAGCTCATCGGTGAGTGATTTGAGTTGGTTAAGCACTTCAAAAAGCGTTTCAGTTTCTGCTAAAAGGTGCTCTATTTCAGAAATTTTACTTGTGATATAAGGCTCTATTTCAGCAGTGGGATAAGCCATATAGTAATACACCGATTGTGTTAAGCGTTCGTACTCTTGGTTGTATAATGTCGCATATTCAGCATTTTGTGTGGTTTGCTGTGCTATGCGTTTTTGCAGTTCTTTAAGCTCTGTTTCTTTGGTAATTAAGTCTTTTGTAAGCGATTCTAAATGCTTTTTGGCAGTGAGAAATTCTTGATGTACCGTATTGATAAGATGTTCGGCGACAGCCTTGTGAGCATTAGGGTGGTGTAGTGCCCCACATACAGGGCAAGCCTCTCCCTCCACCAAATGCTCACGCAAAAACGCTACATCTTTGGTATTTTCTATTTGTGCTTTTTGGTAAATACGCTCAGCAGTGTCACAAGTAATTTTGGCTTCTGCCTGAGCTGTTTGCAATTGTGTTATAGCCTCTTCCGTTTGATTTTGTGTATGTTGCAACTCCTGTAAGAGCGATGCTCCTTGTATTTTCTGTGCTTCATATTGCATCATTCGTTTTGCCACTTCTCTATCCGATTGATACATTTGCAAAGCGGTGAGATAATCCTTTTGTTGTTTAGCAAGTGCCTCTATATCAGTTGAGGGAAGATTTTCAATAGCGTGTTGAGCTTTCAGATTTGAGAGTTGTTGTGTAAGGCGTTCTTCCGTTTGCTTGTAGGCAGTTAGTTTTTCGTTGAGCAGTTGCTGGTCGGTTGCGAGTTGCTCTAACCACAGCGCATTGCGGTACAATTGAGCCTCATCGGGGTGAGTATTGAGCCATTGTTCTTCAGTTTGAATGTAACTCTCCCCTTTTTGGATATGTTCCACTACTTTTTCAAGTTCCGTTTCTTTAGTTTGTAAAACAGTTTTTTTAGTATTGTACTGTTGCTGATATTGCAATAGCGCATTTTGCTGTTCTGTGAGACGAATATCTAGTTCCTTTGCCTTAGCGATAGTAGGTTTGGCTATTTCATAAGTTTTTTTGGCTGTTGCCAAATCCTTTTCGATAGTCTCTTTATCACTGGAAATAAGAGCCTTATCGGTAGTAAGTTCTTCTTTTTCTAAAGTAGTTTGCTCTAATTGTTGTGTGGTGAGTGCTAATTTTTCGCTTTCCTTTTGCTGGGTGAGGATATCCCCTTTTACAGCTTGCAACTGCTCCACCATAGCAAGCTGAGCAAAACGTTCTGTTTGTGAGATTTTTTCCTGCTCGGCTATTTGTTTATTTTCAAGAGCCTCTTGCCATTGTTGTGTGTACAATTTCTGATTGTCAAACCACTGTTGTTGAGCTCTTAAGGCAGTGAGCGATGACTGCAAATTGTTTAATTGAGCTTCATCAGCAGCGAGTTGAGTAGATAGCGTTGTACGTTCATCTTCCGTTAGGAAAGTAATATTCTCAAGCTGTTTTTCTAAGAGTTGAAGTTCGTTTTTGTGTTGTTTATGAAGTTCGTGTATCTGTTTAGAGACGCGTGTATACACCTCAGTACCAGTGAGTTTCTCTAAAATATCCGAACGTTTATCGTCGTTTGCTTTTAAGAAAGAAGTAAAATCACCTTGTGCTAAAATCACCGATTTAGTAAACTCATCAAAAGTTAAACCTACACATTCGCGAATCTTTTCGAGTACGAGTGTTTTGCGATTTTCGGCAATTAAGTGATTATCCGTTAAGCAAGTGAGTTGCATTTTCTCGTTTTGAATAGCCCCCGAGGGTTTGTTGTAAGCGCGGCTCACCTGCCATTCGGCTTCGTAAATCTTACCATCAACCGCCTGAAATACCACTTTGGCATAGCCCGAAACAGCCCCTTTGCGCAAGAGGTGTTTCACGTTGTTAGCCTTTACCTCTACCCCACTATCGGTAATAGCAACGGAACTCTGGGTAGCCGCCAATCGGGGAGTATCGTTGTAAAGGGCGAGGCAAATAGCATCTAAAATAGTAGATTTTCCTGCACCTGTAGCCCCCGTAATAGCGAATAACCCCACCGATTTGAGAGGTTCAGCTTCTAAATTGAGGGTAAAAGGGCCTTCGATAGAGGCAATATTATGGAGAGAGACGGAGAGTATTTTCATAAGAAAAAAACCTCCTTAAGGGGAGGTTTTTAGAAGTTGCTATGTTATTTTTGGAACTTAGCGTATTTGTTTTTAAACTTATCAATACGTCCGGCTGTGTCAATAAGTTTAGATTTACCTGTGTAGTAAGGGTGAGAAGTGCGAGAAATTTCCAATTTCACTAATGGATACTCAACCCCATCTACTTCAATAGTCTCTTTAGTTTCTACGGTAGACTTTGTGATGAAGATATCGTCGTTAGACATATCTTTGAAAGCCACCAAACGATAAGATTCTGGGTGAATTTCTTTTTTCATTGCAATGTTAAATTTTTATTACGTAATTTTTTCAGGGCGCAAAGGTACGACTATTTTTTGAAATGACAAATTTTAAGGAATAGTTTTTAGAAGTTGGGAGTTGAGGGTTAAGAGACAGAAGAAGATAGATTTTTAAAAATCAATTAGTTACAACATATTGATTTACAAAGAACATTAAAGTGTATTGATAAGTATTAAACGAGAAAGAGCTGATAACTAAGCTTTAAAAACTTGTTAATTGACAAATTATTTGTATATTTGCACTCTATAATAATTAGAAAACTACATCTCAATGAAAACAGAACAAGAATTAGCAGAATTTTACGAGCGATTGAAAAACGAACTTTTAGAAACAAGTTTGTGGCCTACTCGCTACCTCTATAAATTTATCATCCCTAAAGACGAGGCTAAATTAGCGCAATTAGAGGATGTTTTTAAAGATACTGATGCCGAAATTACCACACGCCCCTCAGCAGGCAATAAATACACAGGAGTTTCGGTAAGCCTCACCGTAAAAAATCCCGATGAGGTAATTGCTTTTTACAAAGAAGCTGGCAAAGTAGAAGGAATTTTATCACTATGACAACCTTAGAATACAATACCGAACGCCCGCATTTGCACATCCCTGAATACGGGCGACACATTCAAAAAATGATTGAAAAAGCGGTACTTTTAGAAGACCGCAATGAACGCAACCGCACAGCTCGCAGCATCGTTGCTGTAATGGGTAACCTATTCCCCCACTTACGCGATGTACCCGACTTTCAACACAAATTGTGGGATCAATTGTTTATAATGTCGGGATTTCAGTTAGATGTAGATTCTCCTTACGAGAAACCTACTCCCTCTACCCTACACAAGCACCCCGACCGCTTAGAATATCCACAACACCGACTCAAATATCGATTTTATGGCAATATCATCCTTAGGCTCATCAATACTTGTGTGAAATGGGAAAAAGGCGATTTACGAGAGGCTTTGGAGTATTCCATCGCTAACCATATGAAAAAATGTTTCCTCACTTGGAACAAAGAAGCGGTAGACGATAGTGTAGTGTTTGAACACCTTTACGAATTGAGCAAAGGACGGATAGATTTGCGCAAAAGGAAAGAAGACCTTTGGGACAGTCAAGCATTGATACGTACCAAAATGAACCTCACTCGCCGTTCTATACCGCAGCAGAACCAAAATCAACCCCATCAGCAACATCAACAAAACAAAAAAGTTTTTACTAATAAATTTAATAAAAAGAATAACAATGGGCGTATTTAAGATAGAAGGAGGACATATTCTTAAAGGAGAAATTACTCCTCAAGGTGCTAAAAACGAGGCATTACAAGTGCTTTGTGCTGTTCTACTCACCGACCAAAAAGTTACTATTCACAACATCCCCGACATTCAGGATGTGAATAAACTCATTTCTTTACTCGAAAATTTAGGTGTAAAAATTCAAAAAGTAGGAAAAGGCTCTTATAGCTTTCAGGCAGATGAGGTGAATATCGATTACTTAAAATCGGAGTCATTTCATACCGAAGGGCAAGCCTTGCGCGGTTCTATTATGGTAGTAGGACCACTACTCACACGTTTTGGCGTAGGCTATATTCCTAAACCTGGGGGAGATAAAATAGGTCGCCGCCGCCTCGACACCCACTTCGATGGCTTTATCAAATTAGGCTCCCATTTTGAATATGACGAGAACAACTATACTTATAGTGTAGTAGCCGAAAAACTACACGGTACTTATATGCTTTTGGAAGAAGCCTCTATTACAGGTACTGCCAACATTATTATGGCAGCAGTATTAGCTGAAGGTACTACCACTATCTACAACGCTGCTTGTGAGCCTTATGTACAACAGCTTTGCCGTATGCTCAATGCTATGGGGGCTGATATACAAGGTATTGGCTCTAATCTCATTACTATCAACGGGGTAGAACGCTTGGAGGGTTGTACTCATACCATTCTGCCCGATATGATTGAAATTGGTAGCTGGATAGGTTTGGCCGCTATGACCCGCAGCGAGATTACTATCAAAAATGTGGGGTGGGAACATTTGGGTATTATGCCTACTATCTTCCAAAAGTTAGGTATTTCCTTCGAAAAGAAAAACGACGATATTCATATCCCCGCTCACACTAATGGCTATGAGATTCAGAACTATATCGATGGCTCTATCCTTACTGTAGCCGATGCCCCTTGGCCTGGTTTTACTCCTGACTTATTGAGTATTGTGCTGGTAGTCGCTACTCAAGCACGTGGTGAGGTGCTCATTCACCAAAAGATGTTTGAAAGCCGACTCTTCTTTATCGATAAGCTGATAGATATGGGAGCTAAAATTATATTGTGCGACCCACACCGCGCAACAGTTATTGGCAACGACTTCAAATCGCCTTTGCGCGCTACCCTAATGACTTCCCCCGATATACGTGCTGGTATCGCCCTACTCATCGCAGCCTTATCAGCCAAAGGTACTTCTACCATCTATAATATAGAACAGATAGATAGAGGTTATGAAAATATTGATGGGCGACTCAAAGCATTGGGTGCTAATATTGTGAGAGTAAATTAAAAAAACAATAATATGGAAACATTAGCAAAAACCATAAACCCTATTATTTGGGAAAAAGCGCAATCTTATGCTCAAGAGAATGGCATAGATCTTTTAAACTATATAGAAAAGCAACTGAAGAGTTTGTACATTCAAGAAGAGATTTTTCCTAAAAAAAGAAAAGATAGAGATATCAATGTTCTTTTGGATAGTATTACAGGTGTTATACCCGAAATGACTGATGAAGAAGTAAAAGAAGAATGCGCTAACTATATTGAAGAAAAATACTTTGCTTTAGGATGAAAAGAATTTTTATAGACACCAATATTTTATTAGATTTGGTGATGAAAAGACATAGTTTTTTATCAAGAAGCTAAAAAATTATTTGATTATTGTGATCAAAGAAACATAAAAACTTATATCTCAGCAATTTCTATTGCAACAATAAATTACTTATTATCAAAATCCTATAGAAAAGATGAAGTAAAAAGAATATTGGAAATTATTTATGATATTACTGAAATACTTCCTTTTTATAAAGAAATTATTTTTACAGCTCATCATTCTAATTTTAAAGATTTAGAAGATGGTTTTCAATATTTTACAGCTAAAGAAAACAATATAAATATCATCATAACACGTAATCAAAAAGATTTTAGGGTAGATGATATTTCAATACTAACACCTAAACAATTTTTGAGAACTTTTTAACTAACAACTAAAGACTAATGAATTACAATTTTGACGAAGTAGTTTGTAGAAAACATACAGATGCATTAAAATTAGAGGCATTAGCTCCTCGCTGGGGGCGCACCGATTTGCTACCAATGTGGGTAGCCGATATGGATTTTAAAACACCTCCTTTTATTGTGGAGGTGATGAAAAAACGTATGGAATGCGAAATCTTTGGCTATACTGCTAAGCCTGAGAGTTGGTATGAGGCAATCATCAGTTGGCAAGCTCGTCGCCACCAATGGACAATTGCTAAAGAAATGATTTCATTCGTTCCTGGGGTAGTTCCTGCTTTGGCTATGGCTGTGCAATCCTTTACTGAGCGCGGTGAAAAAGTAATGATTCAACAACCGGTATACAATCCTTTTGCTCAGGTGATTCGCAACAACCATCGCGAATTAGTGAACTGTCCGCTTGAATTGAAAGACGGACAATATCACATCAATTTTGAAGTATTTGAAAAAAAGATAAAAGGTTGCAAGCTCTTCCTTTTCTGTCATCCTCACAACCCCGGTGGACGCGTATGGACACGTGAAGAATTGCAGAAAGTAGCTACTATTTGTGCTCAAAACAATGTAATAGTAGTTGCCGATGAAATCCACGCCGACCTTACCTTACCACCATATCAGCACATCCCATTTGCTACTGTAAGTGAAGAAGCTGCACAAAACTCGGTAGTATTTGCCTCTCCGAGCAAAGCTTTTAATATGGCAGGTTTAGCTACCTCGTATGCCGTGATTGCCAACCCTTCCCTACGCCGACGTTTTGAAAGTTATGTAGAGGGGAATGAATTAGCTGCAGGAAATGTTTTTGCATTCAACACTGTGGTAGCAGCCTATAACAAAGGTGAAGAATGGCTACAACAAATGCTCAACTATGTACAAGGGAATGTTGATGAAGTAATACATTACATCGAAAAATACATACCACAATTAAAAGTGATTGTACCCCAAGCTTCTTACTTAGTATTTATAGATTTCAGCGCATTACAACTCAGTCAGAAAGAAATTGTAGCCCTATGCACTGATAAAGCACATTTAGCCCTAAATGATGGAGCTATCTATGGGGAAGAAGGCAAAGGTTATATGCGTATAAATTTAGCTTGTCCGCGAAGTGTGGTAAAACAAGCCTTGATACAACTGAAAGAAGCGGTTCGGTCTATAAACTGATAATAAAAAACGAGGTTTTTACACCTCGTTTTTTATTATAACTATTGATTTTTCTTAGGTTTCAAAATATCTATCATTACTGCAATGATAATGAGTAGCACTCCTATAATAAGATTTGTTGTAAGACTTTCTTGCTGGAATATCCAAATACTGATAGCTACTGCTACAATGGGTTCCATTACCCCGATGATAGCTGTAGGAGTAGAACCTATCATTCTGATAGCATAAATAAGGGTGATGATAGAAAACAAGGTAGTTACTATACCGAAACTTGTAAGTAGTAAACTCATTTTTACTTCTGGAATGGGGAGAGGGGTACCTATAACCCATAGTTTTACAAGAAAATAAACTGAAGAAAATAAGGTAGAATAAAACGACACTTTTATTCCTGAAGCCGATATTTTTGACTTATTGACAATGAGCATATAGAGTGCATACGAAATTGCTCCAAGTAGTGATACGCCTGCCCCTATATAGTTGATTGAAAAGTTTGTTACATCTTTTACACTGAGTAAGAAAACACCTATTAATACAACAATGAGGGCTATCATTGTGCGAAAGGTAATATGTTCTTTGAAAAAAACACCCAAAGCAAGTGCTACTATTAGCGGATACATAAAAAATATAGTAGAAGCTATACCTGGGGAGAGCAAATCGTAGGCAAGAAAGAGAAATTCAGCTGAAAGGGCGTACAACAATCCTAAAATAAGGAAGATAAACACTTCACGCGGGGTAATATGCAGTGTTTCCTTTCGGTAGAAAAGATACCCCATAATAAAGAGACTTGTTGTAATGAAACGATAGAAAAGTGCCGCATCTACCGAAAAACCTTGCTGCTTGATAGGAATCATAAACAGCGGAATCATACCATAAGTAACCGCTGAAATAAAAGCTGCTAAATACCCTTTTACTATATCTTTCATAGTAAAAATTAAAAGAGTCCCATTACATAGGGATAATAGATGATACAGAGCACAATGCTTACAGGTATCACAGCAAAGCCTACACTTCCGGCAGCAACATCTTTGATAATCCCAATAGTTTTATGATGATTGGGGTGGATGAAGTCGCAGAGTTTCTCAACAGCTGTATTGAGACCTTCAACTGATAATACTATAGCGATACACAACAGTTGTACAATCCACTCATTGGTAGTAATGCCGAAACAAAAGCCTAAAATCACCCATACTAAAGAGATAACGATATGTACCATCACTGGGGGTTCATTCTTTATTAAATAAAACAAACCTTGAAATACATATTGTAAGCTTTTGAGTCTTTTTCTTATAAATTCCATAATTCTTTATGCTGATTTATTTTTTAAATCGCATTCCGATAACGCCAAAGATAGCTTCACGGATAATGCTTTTATTCATTTTTGATTTTCCTTTAGTTCTATCGGTAAAGATGATAGGTACTTCTGTGATTTTAAACTTCTTGAGGTAAGCACGATACTTCATCTCTATTTGAAAGGCATAGCCTACAAATCGGATAGTATTCAGGTCGATGCTCTCTAATACCCTTCGGTGGTAACACACAAAGCCAGCAGTAGGGTCTTTAATTTTCATTCCTGTAATCACCCTCACATAGATAGAAGCCCCATAGGACAACAAGATGCGTTGCAAAGGCCAATTCACTACATTCACACCTTTTACATAACGCGACCCAATCGCAACATCAGCACCTTGCTGACAAGCCTCATAAAGTCGTAAGAGGTCAGCAGGGTTATGAGAGAAATCGGCGTCCATCTCAAAAATATATTCATAGTCGCATGCTAATGCCCACTGAAATCCGTGAATATAAGCTGTTCCTAAACCTTTTTTCTCGGTGCGTACCTCTAAAAAGAGTCGGTTAGGGTAATTTTTTTGTAATTCGCGTACCTTATCGGCAGTACCATCAGGAGAATTGTCGTCTACAATAAGAATGTGAAGCTCATCACTTTGAGCAAATACTGCCTTTATGATAGCTTCTATATTTTCAATTTCGTTATATGTAGGAATGACAATTAACAATGAACAATTAATAATTTAACAAGGTGGGCATACACAAAAACTTTGCCAAAGTTGGTTGTAGCACAGTAAGCTATCTCACTTTGGCAAAGTATTTTTTTTTCAATTAATAATTAATTACATATCTCCCATTTCTTTAGTAAGTTCAGCATTCATAGCGCGGTATACGCCTGTTTCGAGTTTCTCACGAATCGCTGAGAATGCTTCCAAAGTGCGGTCGATATCTTCTTTACTATGTGATGCTGTAGGAATAATGCGCAAAAGTATCATTCCTTTTGGAATCACAGGATAAACTACTATCGACAAGAAGATACCATAGTGTTCACGTAGGTCGTTTACCATAGCCATTGCCTCTGGAATACTACCATGCAAGAATACAGGAGTTACGCAAGTATTGGTATTACCAATATTGAAACCACGTTCTTTTAGTCCGTTTTGCAAACGATTTACATTGTCCCATAACTTTTGTTGTAGTTCAGGCATTGTTTCCATCATTTCCAAACGTTTCAAAGCTCCTTTTACATAAATCATTGGAAGTGATTTAGCAAACATTTGAGAGCGGAGATTGTATTTAAGATAATCTACTACTTTGGCATTTCCAGCTACGAAAGCCCCAATACCTGCCATTGATTTAGCAAAAGTAGAAAAATAAACATCAATTTCATCTTGTACGCCTTGATGAACACCAGTTCCTTCTCCACGAGGTCCTAAGGTACCAAAACCGTGCGCATCGTCTACCAAAAGGCGGAAAGGATATTTCTTTTTAAGGGCTACGATCTCTTTAAGTTTACCTTGTTCGCCACGCATCCCGAAAACACCTTCTGAAATCACCAAGATACCGCCTCCTGTAGTTTCAGCTAATTTGGCAGCACGCTCTAAGTTTTTCTCAAAGCTCTCCATATCGTTGTGTTGATAGGTATAGCGTTTACCAAAGTGCAAGCGTACCCCATCGATGATACAAGCGTGTGCATCAACATCGTATACAATCACATCGTTTTTGGTAACCAAAGCATCAATGATAGATACCATTCCTTGGTAACCGAAGTTGAGCAAATAAGCAGCTTCTTTGTGAACAAACTTAGCCAAACGTTTTTCGAGTTCTTCGTGCATTGTAGTATGCCCACTCATCATACGAGCCCCCATAGGGTAAGCTGCACCATACTCGGCAGCTGCTTCGGCATCTACTTTGCGAACTTCAGGATGATTGGCAAGCCCTAAATAGTCGTTGATACTCCAGTTGAGGATTTCTTTTCCTTGAAATTTCATATGAGGGCCTAATTCGCCTTCCAATTTAGGGAATACATAATATCCCTCGGCGTGGTCAGACCAGCGCCCTATACTTCCTTTATTTGCATAAATATGCTCAAATAAATCTTTCATTCGTTCTTTATCTTATTTTGTTAATTGATAATTGTTAGTCAATAAATCCTTGTTTTTTCATCCAGTCGTCGCTGTAGATTTTGTTCATATAGCGCGAACCGTGATCGGCGAGGAGGGCAACTACAATACTATTTTCGTCGAATTTACCTGCCTCGGCATATTGTTTTACGGCTTGCATTGCTGCTCCACTGGTGTAGCCCATAAAAAGTCCTTCAGTACGTGCCAATTCACGAGCGGTGAGTGCCGCATCTTTATCGGTTACTTTGATGAACTCATCAATAACATCGAAATCAGTAGCAGTAGGAATCAAGTTTTTACCCATTCCTTCTATTTTGTACGGATATACTTCGGCAGGGTCAAACTCTCGGGTTTCGTGATATTTTTTAATAGCTGAACCATAGGCATCTACCCCTAATACTTGCACTCTTGGGTTTTGCTCTTTTAGGTAGTGAGCAATACCTGAAATGGTACCGCCTGTTCCACTACATACCACCACGTGAGTAATCTCGCCTTGTGTTTGTTCCCATATCTCACGACCTGTCTGGTAATGAGCTTCAGGGTTGAGCGGATTGAAATACTGATTGACATAGATAGAATTAGGAGTTTCGTTATGGATACGTTTTGCTACTTCGTAGTAAGAGCGAGGGTCATCGGGAGCAACATTTGCAGGACACAAATGCACTTCAGCTCCTAAAGCTTGCAGCATTTCCACTTTGTCGTGAGAAGATTTATCGCTAATTGCAATGATACAGCGGTAGCCTCTTAGGGCACTTATCATCGCCAAACTGTAGCCCGTATTACCCGAACTGGTTTCTACAATAGTATATCCTGGTTTAAGAAGTCCTTTGCGTTCGGCATCTTCAACGATATATTTGGCTACTCTGTCCTTGGCAGAATGACCTGCGTTAAAGGCTTCGAGTTTAGCAAAATAGCGACCTTTAAGATTTTTAGTAATTTTGTGCAATTCCAATAGAGGTGTATTGCCAATGAGTTGTAGTAAGCTGCTATGTACGTTCAATGATTCGTTTATTTTCATTGGTTACTTGCTTTATTTTTGAGTGGCAAAAGTACGAATAATTTGTCAATTAGCAAATTTGTCAATTATCAAATTTCAATGAGCCCTTGAAAGTTGAGTTTATAAGGTTCATCTTTATATAGAGGGAGGGTTTCATCTGTTACATTGCTAAGCCCTACACCAGCGTAGAAAGTGCGAGCGTTATGTTTTTCGGCGTGTTTGCGCACGACTTCCATAAATACGATATCATACTCGGTAGGGTCGTCGCCATAAGGGACTGCACGGACAATGATGAAGTATTTTTGGTTGTTTTTATCTACACATACAAATTGAGGGTCGCGCTTGAGTTCACTATTCACTAATAGAAATTCCCATTGTAGTTCCTTTTGTAAGGCTTCACCTACAATGTTCATCGCTAAATTGTGGAGTTCTTGACCTGTAAGGGGCGTCATATTCACTTTTTCTTTATATAAGGTTGATCAATTTTTATTTTAGGATAATTTAAACGGGTAACCTTATACCCTTCTGTTGTTTTCTCTAATAGTACCTCATAGTTAGTATACCCTTCTTGAAATTCTCTATAAATTTTAAGAACTATGCCTTTTGAAGTCCTCACTGCATTCATCACCTCATCTAAAAAACCATCATTGTCACATAGTTCAAAAAATTGAAACATTTTTCTATTAATACCAAGTGAATTATTTTCCCCTATTGGTACTAATCCCTTAAAACCTGTATTTGTAATTAATATGGCAGGTTGATAAGGTTCTCCGCAAAAAGTTAATCCATCATCATCTGATACAGGTGTACCATAATAGGCAGTTCTAAAAAATTGTATGCGTTCACCGTTGTCAAAGGTTTTATCAATCAGTTTATCAGTTGTTCTAAATACATTTCTTCCATCTACAATGAGAGAATCAGTATTATTCAACACTATTTTTATATAATGAAAGGCTGTACAATGATCTTTTGTGAAATTGTATAGGGTATCCGAAACTCCCACTATTGCTACCCACTTTGTATCAAGATCAGTACGTTTTTCTTTTAGAAAACCTTTATGGTTATAAATAGGAATTGAATCTCCTAACAAAAAAGCTTCTTTTTTATCTGGCAAAAAGATTAAATTCTTATTTTCATCAGGGAGATGCCAATCATAACGACTTACAAATTCGCTATCTTCAGAAGCATCATTTCTCACTGATAAATCTTCCTCAGTACATACAACTACTGTATCTTTTTCTACTGAAGTATCATCTCTATCAATGGAAGTAGTATTATGACAATTGAATAGCCATAACATAGCTAAAAAATAAATTGCTTTCATAAGTTTACAACTAATAAATTATTGATTATCAAATTAATTAATTTTGTTAAAGTGTAGTAATAACTATTTTGCCAATCGTTCTAAACCATATACGATGAGGTCTTCTACTACTTTTTTAGTATCCTTAGTGAAAGTACCTGTAGGGCGATTGGCAATGATAGCATTAAGCGAAACAGCTTGGTGTCCTAAGAGTTTAGAAAGCCCATAGATGGCAGAGGTTTCCATTTCGAGGTTCGTCATACGATGCCCATTATGATTGAAACTATGTAGTTTATCATTGAGTTCAGGGTCTTGTACTGGCAAGCGCAACACACGTCCTTGAGGACCATAGAAACCAGGAGCAGTACCTGTAATACCTTCAAATATCTTATCGGTGAGAAGGCGTTTTTTGAGTTCTTGTCCGCAAGCAATGATATAAGGGCGTCCTTTGAGAGGATTCCAATTTGTATGAGCAATAAAAGCCTCTTCCATAGCAATTTCACGTACCTTAGGACTATCCTTATAGGAGTGGAACATATTGTCCATACCCAATCCGTGAGAAGAAAGTACAAAGCTATCTACGGGTATATCGGCTTGTAGAGAGCCCGAGGTACCGAAACGCACTATATTGAGCGAGGTGAGCTGTTCTTTGGGCTGGCGCGTATGCAAATCGATGTTGGCAAGGGCATCGAGCTCGTTGATCACAATGTCGATATTATCAGGACCTATACCAGTGGAAATTACAGTAAGGCGTTTACCTTTATAAGTACCTGTATGGGTACAGAATTCGCGTTTTTGGGTGCTAAATTCTATATTGTCAAAATAAGCGCTCACACGAGGTACACGATTAGGGTCGCCTACCAAAATAACAGTATCGGCGACTTGTTCAGGTCGCAAATTGATATGGTAAATACTACCATCGGGGTTTAAAATAAGTTCAGATTCTTGAATCATAATTTATAGTTCTATTAATTTTTTAAGATATTGTTCTATCGCTGGGCGACATTCGTTTTCAAATAGTTGTTCTAAAGTATGGATTTGTCCGTGCAATTCAGTAGGCACTTCTTCCAGCACTTTGTTGAGAATGATTAGTATTTCGGACTCGCGTTTGGCGTTGATTTGTGCAAACATTGTAGTCATTTTATGAGCGATTGCCTTAATACCTTTATAGTCTTCGCGATCGGCAAGGAGTTTAAGTGTTTGTATATTTTCGCTGCTTTCTTTTAAGAAATGTTCGTAAATACCTATGATGCCTTCGCGGTCGTCCCCCATAAAGCTTTCTAATATTTCAGGGGTATAGCCTCCTACTATGTTGTTACTCACCATAATAGGTTTATGTTCTACTTCGGTATCGAGTTTAGGGAAGAAGATTTTCAGTTTTTGGTAGAACTGTTCGGGGGTGAATGGTTTGGGCAAAATGCCAGAGAAGCCACTCTTCATATAGAAACTTTCAGGCACATCACGTCGTCCTGTAATTGCTAATACAGGCAACGGATTGTTTTTGTATTGTTCGTTGAAGAGGGTTACAAAATGGAAACCATTCATTTCAGGAAGCTGAATATCAGTTATTACCAAATCGAAATTAAAATCTTCCATTTGTTCAAACGCTTCTTTACCATTGTTGAAAGTAATGGTATTGATGTGTTTTTGTTTTAGCAATTCTTCTATGAGTGAAAGGATAGAGAGGTCGTCATCTATTACTATAATGGTAATTAAATCAGGGGTTTTATCATTGGTAATGATTTGAGGTGCTTTGGTACGTTCTACTACTTTCTCAGCCAAGAAGCGCAAAGTGAAGGTACTACCTTTATTCTCATAGCTTTCCAAATAAATTTTACCGCGCAATAGATGTGCTAATTTTTGAGAGATGTGCAAACCGAGACCTGAACCGCCATAACGTTTAGAAATTTCGTCGTTTGCTTGGGTAAACTCATCAAAAATGTGTTGTTGTTGTTCTTTTTTTATACCGATACCTGTATCGGTAACGGCAATACCTATTTCATATTCATCACCATTGAGCTGACGTGCATCGGCCTGTATGTGTACCGTTCCGCGTTCTGTAAATTTAAAGGCGTTAGAAATAAGGTTGTACAATATCTGTTTGATACGATAAGCATCACTTGAAAAATTGAGATTGTTCACCGTTTCGGAGAAACTGAGAGAGAGGTTGATTTCTTTTGTTTTGTAAGCCGATTTGACATTATTGGCAACCTCATCAATAATTTCGGTAGTATTAAAAGGTACTTTTTCGATTGTAATTTTACCAGCCTCAATACGGGTGTAATCTAAAAGTTCGTCTACTAATTTAGAGATATACTCAGAAGAATACTTGATATGAGAAAGGTAATTTTTACCTTTTTCTGATATATCTTGTTTGCTAAGCAGTTCGGAATAGCCTACAATGGAGCTCAATGGCGTACGCAAGTCGTGGCTCACCATAGAGATAAGCTGTTCACGGTTCTTGAGTAGATTGTTAGATTTCCTATTGGCAGCTTCCAAACGACGACGATAGCGCTGCGAGGTGACAAAATCGTTGATAATCACAATAGATGAAATCACAATAATACCTAAAGCTACTAAGAAGGCAATCATCAGCAGATTTTTGCTATTTTCAAAAATTTGTTTGCGTTCCAAGCTTAATCTTTGAGAATTAGCTAATACTTCTTCTTCAAAATTATGTAATAAGTCATCTAATTTTCGCGAAATCTGGACATCATTTTGCCAGAGTTTTTGCATTTTTTCATTTATCTGACTTTTAGATTCTTCAGTATCCTCATTTATCTTGTTTAGGAGAGAAAGTGTTTCTAATACGACCTTATCAAACTTAGTATTTTTAAAGGTAGTAGGAATTTTTATATTTTTATACTTTTTTAGGATAGAAGCGATATCGGGAGGAGCTTTTTCAGGAGTTGTTCTTCTTCTATAAGTTTCATTACTATAAAGTTCATAGCCTAAGTATGGTTCTAAGCTTGAGAGTTTTCGTATAGCGCTACGTATGATAATAGAAGTACTATCGGTTTCTTGAAAGGCTTTTAACTCTTGTATATTTTCACTTTTTAGGTTGAGCAAAGAGCGAATTGTATCAAGTGTGAAGACTTGTTTTTCGGAGCTAATATCACGGCGAAACTTAAGTATTTCGGTTTGCAAATAGACGTTTTTTTCTAAAAAGAGTTGCAAGGCTTCTCTATCGTCAGTACGCATAGCGATACGTCCTGCACTTTCGGTATCGTTTACTAAAGAGAGGATTTTGCTGATTTGTATAATTTTATTTCTATCTTCTTGATTTATCTTTTCTTGATGGGATAGCTTTTGTATTTCTTTGAAGATTACATAGCCCGCTACTACCGATACTAAGAAAAGTAGTACATAACTCGCTATAACTTTGATAGTTATTTTATTTGTTTTCATCTTGAGTATTTAGTGTTGTGAACAGATATAAACTAACGCACAAAAGTACGTTTTTATTTTGGAATAAACAAATTTTAATGTTATTCCTTATAAAAAACTGTTCTAAAAGGTCATCTTTAACCTTTTAGAACAGTTTTTATCATAAGATCTTAGAAGAAGTTTTTTACTTCAATTGAAAAGTAGCTTTTCGTGCTAATTGACGAGCTCTAGGAGAGTTTTTATCAACGCTGTTATCCACTCCTTTACCTTGGGCTGTGATGCGATTAGCATCGATACCTGCTTTTACAAGCAAGTTTTTCACAGCATCGGCGCGTTTTTGAGAAAGGGTAGCGTTGTAGTTAGTACCACCTAATTCATCGGCGTAACCATTTATGGTGATGTGAGCATTAGGATTTTCTTTCATATACTTACCTACGAAATCAATAGACCAAGAAGAAGATACTTGAGGTTCTGATGAATTGAAATCGAAGTAAGCGCTGATATATCCTTTTCTGATAAGATCGGCGGCTACATCGCCAGAGGCAACATCGTTATCGCCAGTTGCTGCATTAGCAGCTTTAGCTTGATAGTTGTCGTTTAGGTAACTTTCAATCTCATCGGGAATGCGGTTGCCATTAGCATCATTCATTTTGTTTTGCTTGTTAGCTACTTCGCCTTTCAAATCGGCGACGTTGCTTTCTAAAGCAGCGATACGTTGGGTAACATCCTCTTCTTGTTCACGTACATCAGCCCCTGCCCAATCGGCGTGTTTACCTTGTTTACCTATAGCGATATTCAAACCAGCAGTGAGGGTAAAGTGATTTCCTTGGAATCCTTTTTGACCATTAGCTGATTTGGTATCATAAGTAAGTTGCTGTTTAGTATTAATGTACATAGAACCATCTAACAAGAAAGCGATGCGGTTAGAGATTCTCAATTGAGGAGTAAGCCCTACTGTAAGGAAGGCGATTTTATCGGGTTTAGAGATTGCATCACTTTTTAGTTGAGAATATCCTAAACCAGCGTGCAATAGCAATCCTAAATCGCTTGTCCATTCTTCAAAACTCAACACGCGAGCTAAGTTAGCTACTCCTTGTAAGTTTACATTCCAAATATTAGATTCGAAAGCTGGGCTATCATCATCGTTTTTGAATACGTCGTAACCACCAGCCAAGCGAATACCAAATTTGTTGTTTGCCATATAGCGAACCCCTACATTAGCGCTCCAAAAGTTTGGAGTACTTGTGCCATAACCAGCAGTAAAAGGTGTAGTAGCTTTGTTCACACCTCCGTTTACATCTACAGACCATCGGTTATAGTCTACTTGTTGAGCTTGAACACCTAAAAAGGCTAATGAAGCTAAAGCGAGAATATTTTTTTTCATTCTTTTAATAAGTAAATAAAATTATACAATAAAAACTGGGGCAAAGGTATGATTTAAATTTTACTTACTCTTTAAAAAAGAAGGATATTAACAAAACATTAACATTTTAATTAATGTTTATCTTTGTGTTTTAAAAGCATTCTTTCCAATGGAGTGATAGCGCTATCGATTCCTTCTTCGAAAGTTTTAAATTGTTTTTTTACGACGAGGCTTTCACCAGGTATATGCACTTTTACTTCCACTATTTTATTTTCTTTAGTGGTGGTATTATCTAACTTCAAATGTACGTCCGCTTCAATGATACGGTCGTAGAAATTGTCTAACTTATCCAATTTTTTTTGGATGAACTCTACTAATTTGTGATCGACAGTAAAGTCTACTGGGTGTACGTGTACTTTCATAATGTTTAGAAATTTTAAGGTTTAACAATTCTATTTATTATCATCCTCTTCTCTGCGTTCGGCTCTTGGATGGGCTTTTTTGTACTGTTTTTTAAGTTCTGCTAAACTTGTATTGGTGTATACTTGTGTAGAAGCCAAACTGGAATGCCCCAGTAATTCCTTAACAGTGTTCAAATCGGCACCATTATCCAACAAATGACTTGCGAAAGAGTGGCGCAATACGTGAGGACTTACGTCTTTCTTAGGTGTAACAGCGCTAAAGTATGAATTTATAATTCGATACACAAGGGTAGAATACAGTTTTTTACCATTTTTAACTAAGAATAAATAGTTTTGACTTTTTTCATTTGCTATTTCCTCTCTTAATTTTAAGTATTCTTTAAGCGTTTCTTCTAATTCTGGTATAATGGGGATATATCGTTCTTTATCGCCCTTACCTGATACTTTGAGTTGTTTTTGAGCTAAATCGACATCGGATAAGCGGAGATTTGCCAACTCGGAGCGTCGTACACCTGTGGCGTACAACATTTCGATTACGGCTCTATCTCTGACTTCATCGAAAGAGCTTTTGCTTGAGAAATAAGATAGTACTTTTTCTATTTCGGCTTCAGAAAAGGGTAATTTTTGTCTCTTTTCTGTTTTCAACAAGAAAATTCCCTTTTCAAACGGGCTCACTTCTATTTGTTTTGTTTTTTTTAGAAAGGTGTAATAGGTTTTCAAGGCGGACAATTTCCGGTTGATACTTCTAAAGGACATTTCCTGTTGGGATAATTGGATAATCCATTTTTTGATATCCTCTTGATCTGCTCTTTCTAAAGGGCATTCCTCTTCCTTATCTTCATATTCACTTTTGATGAATTTCTCAAAAGCCCTTAAATCGTGCTTATAAGCTTCCACCGTATGAATAGAATATTTCATTTCTATTGAAAGATAAATGATAAAGGCATTGATTGACATAGCTTCATTTTTTGTTGATTAAATAAAAAGATATAATCTAAAAACAGAGTGATACTCTTTTTATCATATAGCAAAATAACTAATTATTCTTGAAACTAAATGTTAAATAAGTGTTAAATTTTCAGATTTAAAGTTAAACATTTTATTTAACCTTATAAATGAGATAGTTATATTGCTTTTTTCCATCCTCAATCTCGCAGAATCCTCCTCCTTTCTCTATTTACTTAATTTCAGTGAAGATGTTCGTTTTCGTGAGCAAATGTACAAATAATATTTTGAATCACAAAATAAATTTAACTAAAATATCAATTAATTTTTTCTAACGAGTATTTTCTTATTTATTTAAAAGTTTTTCTTTTTCCTTACGGATTTGTATTAAGCGATAGTTTTCAGTAGCTACTGGATAGGCTGATAACTTGTGCTTTTCTAAGAAACTTTTGAGCTCATTTACTATGCTCTGTGCTGAATAAGCATCGCGTATTTTATGTATCACCCACCAAGTTTCATCAGCTTTGTAGACATCGGTGGAGAGAGTGAGCACTTCGGATATAGATTTGAGTTTTTCGATAAGAGTTTCTCTTAATTTTTCGCGCATTTCGGGGGTTGTACCTATAATCACTACCTTCCATAACGTAGTTTTATCATCGGGGACATATTCCTCATTAGTGACATCCTTCAGTTCTTCTAACAAGTTTTTTGCTTCTTCACTTTCGGCAGTAGCTGGATAGTTAGTTGCTATTTGTTGTAACTGAGCCTGATAAGGTGCTAATCCTTCTAAGCGAGCTGTAGTTTTAGCCTGCAAAAGAGCTATTGCAGGAGCTGCTGCCGTTTCACGATACTGCAATGCTTCTTCTTGCAATCGGCGAGCGGTTTCTACAAATTCACCTCTATTATACTGAGCTGTGAGACTATCAACAAATACTTGAGCAATTTTATTGCGTTCGTGCTGGGTAGTTTCTCCTCCTTGCAAAAGTTTTGCATAATCGGTATTAGGATAATTCGCTAACAGACGACTTTTTGTAGTTTCAGCTTTAGAATTTTGAGTATCAGTATAGTTCTTTTGCAATTCATAAAGGGCTGCAGCTTCAATTTCGGGGGTAGGATTGCTAGCAAGCACACGCTCCAAACGCTGAATAGCTAATTCATTCTCTTTGAACTTAGCTCGATAGAGGACACCTAATTGGTAGAGCGCCTCATTGCGATTGGCTGCCAATTGGTTAATTTCAGTTTCTGTTTTAGGGAGTTTAGCCAGATAGCTATCAGGGGTTTCGACTTGCTTTTCTACAGTTTTTGTTGCAGTTGTTGTGGCTGTAACATTGGCTACTACCCCACTCCCCACTGATGACCAGCGCCAATTATCTTCCAACTTTCTATCGCCCCAATACTGTTCAAACTGCTGTTTGCCATACGCCACACTCATAGGGTTGTAGAAATAGAATTTACCTCCTTTTTCTGGAGCAACATCAGGAGTAGAAAATCCCATACCCGTATTTTTCACTTTGCTTGTTTGCTCTTTTTGAGCACGCAACGCTGCTATTTGCTGCATAGAGTCGATATGCTTTTGGTAATAGGTACGACGTTCGGTTTCGGGCATACGGACTACTTTTAGCACACTGTCGTTCTTTCTTACAACGTACTCTAATTCGGCTATTTTAGCTAAATTATCTCTTTTTCGGCGTACATATAAGTGTTCAAAAGTGTTTTCGGGGGTATAAGTAAGGGTGCTATCCAAATGTTGATAAGCACCTATATAGTCTTTTTGGTCAAAAAACAGTTCGGAAAGACGTGTATGAGCTTTTGCTTTTAGCGGATTATTGTCTTTATTATTATGCAAAGACTGACGGTAGTAATCGGTAGCAACTTTTTTCTGGTCGTTTTTCAACAATTCGGCGTGGGTATAGTAAAGTACATCGAGGTAGTTTTTGTGTTCATAACGATTTTCGAGTTTACGCAAATAGGCTAAAAACTCTGTTTTTTCTTCGGGAGTGAAAGTTTTGTTACGCGCTTTACCCGCTTGAGCTTCTACCCATAATTTACGCGGAATTTTCCAATTCTGTTTTACAACTTTCTCAAAAGCTACCTCAGCTGAATCTTTTTGATGTTGCTTTTCATAGAGTTGTGCAGCGATGAAATAGTAGCGACCGCGCAATGCTTTGTTACGTGTGTATTTACCTGCATTATAGAGGGCATCGGCTGCTTGGGGGTATTGTTCTTGATTGATATAAGCTTGTCCTAAAGTAGCATAAGCCTCAGCCCTATCGTTGCGACGCAATTTAGGATTTTCTTTTAGAAACTCGGTGAGTTTTTCAATTGCTATTTTGTCTTTACCAAGACGAAGATTTGTTTTTTGTGCCCATACAGCAGCTTCGGGGATACGTTCACTCATACCATAATTGGTAAGCAAGTGATTGAAAGCCTCTAAAGCAGGAAAGAAACGCTCATCGTAATAACGCGCTTTTCCCAAAAGCATATAAGCATCGTCTATCTTGTAGTTGCGTTGCACCCCTTTGAAGACCATAGAGTGACGCTGGATAGTTTTAATTGCTTTATCTTCAGCACGCTCGAAATTAGGATTTCCCATACCATCTAACTGTACCTTACCACTGAGCCCAATAGGTTCTACTGGCAAGACTTCACTAAAGTTATCTTGGTACTTTTCGCGCAGTTCGTTAAGCCCTTTAGCATACGCCTCCTCACCATTAAAAAGCACATTATACTTAGTAACAATAGGTTGCATTTGACGGTTGTAGTAGGTATTAGCATTAGGGGTACAAGCTATTACAAGTCCTATAAAAACCCCTACAAAGGTGCTATATAATAAGATTTTTTTCATTATATTTAGTGCTGTAAGAATGGGCGAAGATACTACTTTTTTTGTAAAGTGTGAAATCTTTAACACTAATTTATATTTTTGTAGTAGGCACTTCACCTATTACAAAAGTATGCCTACCCTTGTCGGCTATCTTGGTAATAGTCTCTAAATATTGGAAAAACTTAATATTCTCATCGCCTTTCATTAGTTCAGAAGCGTTCTTAAGGGCTCGAGCAGTAGCTACAGCAGTACGCGCATTTTCGAGTTCGGAAGTAGCACGTATTTTGCTTTCTAATACTCGCGAGAAGAGGTCTTGTACACTTTTAGGAAAAGTAATATCTATCAGCTGTGCTTTTATTATTTTAAGCCCAAAAGTAGCTACTTCGTTACAGAATTCTTCCTCTTTAAAGTCAGTAATATCTTCTCGGCATTCATTTAGTTTTTCGCTACTGAAAGTCGCGATTTTTTGACGTAGTAATACCTGTGCAGCCGCTACTATTTGCTGTTCGGCTATGGCAAAATTATCGGCTTCTACACCAAAATTATCTACAAACAGCTTGGCATTATCCAATTTATAAGCTATATAAAAGGAAAAACGCAAAGCAATATTATCGGCAGTTAATACCTCCTGATTTACCACCCTTACATTTCTTAATTTTTGCGATAGTGATATGATATGCACTTTCTCCCACGGACTAAATTTATAAATACCCGCAGATAGTTCTTGCTGAAAAACATTCTTTTTGAATAGGAGTCCCACAGAGTTAGGAGCTACCTCTAATTCTTTGTAAAACATATAAATACGATTAACAAGTTAATAAAATAAGAAAGAGAAGACCTCTAAACAGAGGGAAAAACAATTAAGTCTCTTAGAAAGCAACAGACGGTATCCTCGGTTTTGCAAACTTTGTTTAGAGTGAGCCGCAGCTCTGTCTTGTCTTTCTTCCCAATAATAATGAATAAAATGGAGTCATTCCCCTTTCGTTATTCCGCAATACCTTATTTTATGAGGGGAAGACGATTTATATAAATAAGTGGCGGTTTGTTGTTTCTAAATCTCCTCCCATAGGATAAAGAAATTCATATACAGTTCCTTAGCAGAAAGTTTAGGATACAGATAACGAATGAGCTTTTTAGTAAGTTTCCCTTTACTCGTTCCTGCAAAGATAAGCTCATCACCTCTATAAATTGTTAGTTGCTTGGTTGCCGTTGAAAAATGCAAGGTAAGCACTTCATTGCCATTTGCATAGAAAAGGAAACTACTTACTACATCAATCACCCAAGGATATTCTTCTTTATAAACTATTTTATCCTGTAACATTTTAAGCAATCGCTTTCCTTTGGATAGAGGTAGCCTCTTTCTTTTCTCAGTAATACGTTCTTCTTCAGGAGCACCAGGCCACGAAGTTTCTTTTCTCTAGCCCGTACGATGTATAGCCACGATACTGTCTAATTTCCCCTGATAGAGCTTGTTAAAATCCATTGCTTTAGGATATTGCGCTAATAGGAATAAGAATAAACGGAGCATAATAGTTATATTTTTATCCTATCTACTTTTAAACTTTAAAAGGTTTTATAACCTATAAGGTGTATATAATCCATAGAAAATCATGATTATTGATTTCACAATTATTTTTCTTTTGGTATTTCATCTGTATATATATGAAATACATTACAAGTAGATTCTGTAGAGACTTGACATGTGAGTAAAGAGTGTGTATTTAAAACACTTTTCTTTACTTTTATAGTACCTATATTTCTTATTACAGAAGGTAAGATCGGATCATAAACTGTGGGGAAAAACACCCATTCATTGCCTATTTTTATTCTATTTTCCTGTTTATTATCAAACATTATTTGAATATGGTCAGAGGAGGTTTCCATAAAGTTATAAGTACCTAATATATCATTTTTTAAATCCTTTTCTATTTCTATGAAACAGTTAAGATAATTAGCACTAACTTTACCTTTATTATAAACCTTTATATTTATGTAATAACATCCATATGTTATATTGTTAATAGAGAGATAATTATTATCTTTAACAGCGCTGAATATAAGCTCTACTTCTGGTTTTAATCCTCTATTAATTATATCTTTAACTTCCCAATCTTCCATAGGTTCAACTGAAAAACCAAATCTTTTGTAATATCTTTTATCTTTTGCCTGATGAGCTGTGTAACTTTTAGGGATAGAGATTATTACAACCATTTCAGTTTCAGAAAAATCAATAGGAATTATTTCAATATTATCTATTTTAGGAATTATTAAGGAATTCAATTTTTGTTCTATACTATCTATTAAAAAGTTTCTTTCAACAAAACTAAAAGAACCTGCTACACTCTTATCATTCTTCTTTTCTTCACTAATACCATATATAATATCTCCACCATTAGAATTAGCCATAGCTGAAATATCCTTGCTAAATTCTGTATTTTTCTTATTGTTATTAGATTTCATAACCTCGTTTAAATCCTCTCCTGATTTAAACTCCAACGTATTACTTTCCATTTCCTTTGTTAGAAGTATATTTTCTAATATTTCTTTACTCCATTTAAAACTCATAATTATTTTCTTTGTTTAAAATATTGAACTCAAATATTCTGAAAGTTTTGGAATACTATCATATAAAGCTCTGGCACTTAAAGAAGATGTTACAGATGATAGCCATCCCATAACTCTTTTAGATAATGAAGATTTGTCATTTTTTGTTTCTGAAATAATCTTTTTTAATTCATCAATATCATTTTCATCCACTCCCAACTTTTTTATTTTTGAATAATCAATATTCTTATTGACCACTATTGTCTGATTAGAATTATCTCCTGTAGATAGATTTATAGGAGCATTATTTCCATAGATATTGTTTGTTATTATATTGTTTGTTTTATCATTATTTTCCTTATTTATTGTATACTCATTTTTAATATTTGGAAATTCACAATCTAATTCAAGTAAAATATCAAGTAATTTATTCTTTGTTTGGTCAATAACATTCTTATAAGAAAGAATATTAATTCCTCTTTCTAATTTTAGTATAGCACCTCTCATTTGATAAAGATTTATCATAGCTTGAGTTTTTTTAGGTAAGGAATTGAAGACATGGGCTACCATCTCTATTGAATATACAATTTTTCCACTTCCTTTTTTTACTACTTCTTCTACAATAGAAATGCTTTCTATAATTCGATGAAAATTTACTGACTCTTCAAACTCAGGGGAAAGATTAAATGGAATAGGTTGTTTTTCACCTCCTAATTCTAATGATAGTTCCATTCTATTAGCTATTTTTCTATATGAAGGGAGCATATCGTCGTTTGGATTGTATCCTTCAGTCTCTTTTTTTAACCATTCTTTAAAAATAGTATTGTTTATTTTATGAGCTATTATTTTTGATTGTAATAACGCATCTGATAAAGTTATTTGATTATTAGCTATTTTTGTAATCAGTGTTTTCATTTATAAATAATTTTGGAGCAAATATACAACTAAAAACCAAAAAGGCAAGCCCGCGCTTGCCCTTTTAGTTTTTTATTTTGAAAGATACATTTTCCTTCTCGTATAAATATCGTAGAAAGCATCATCTTTAAGGCTATCTATAAACAAGATACTTTCGCCAGTAGATTTCATTTCAGGCCCTAGTTTCTTATCTACATTCGGGAATTTATTGAATGAGAACACAGGTTGCTTGATAGCAAAGCCCTCTAAGTGCGGATTGAAATGGAAATCAGTGAGTTTCTTCTCGCCAAGCATTATCTTGGTAGCGTAATTCACATACGGTTCTTGGTAGGCTTTAGAGATAAACGGCACCGTACGAGAGGCACGTGGATTTGCCTCAATGATATACACTACATCGTCTTTTACGGCAAACTGCACATTGATAAGCCCTACTGTATTGAGTGATAAGGCTATTTTATGAGTGTGGTCTTTTATTTGTTGCAACACGAACTCACCCAAATTGAACGGTGGCAAAGTAGCGTTACTGTCGCCTGAGTGGATACCACAAGGCTCTATATGCTCCATAATACCAATGATATACACATTCTCGCCATCGCATATCGCATCGGCTTCTGCTTCTATGGCGCCATCGAGATAGTGGTCGAGTAGCAGTTTGTTATTAGGTATCTTGCGCAAGAGGTCTACCACGTGGGCTTCCAACTCTTCTTTGTTGATAACAATCTTCATTCCTTGTCCTCCCAATACATACGAAGGACGTACCAATAATGGGAAGTCAAGTTCATCAGCAAGTTTGAGTGCCTCATCAGCCGTTTCAGCCACACCAAAACGAGGATAAGGAATATTATTCTCTTTTAGCAGAGTTGAAAAGCTACCTCTATCTTCTGCCAAGTCAAGCGACTTGAAGCTAGTACCTATAATTTTAATCCCATATTTATCTAATTTCTCCGCCAATTTAAGAGCTGTTTGTCCGCCGAGCTGTACAATTACCCCTTCTGGTTTTTCGTGCTGAATAATATCATAGATGTACTCCCAGAACACAGGCTCAAAATAGAGTTTATTAGCGGTATCAAAGTCAGTAGAAACGGTCTCAGGGTTGCAGTTAATCATTATGGTTTCATAACCACACTCTTCGGCAGCTAATACCCCGTGCACACAGCAGTAGTCGAACTCAATCCCCTGTCCTATACGATTAGGACCTGAACCGAGTACTACCACCTTTTTGCGGTCGGTTATTACGCTGTCGTTGGCTACGTATTCCTTACCGTCAGCGGTGCGAATAGGTGCTTCGAAAGTAGAATAATAATAAGGGGTTTGCGCCTTAAACTCAGCTGCACAAGTGTCTACCAATTTAAACACGCGACGTATGTTCAGTTCTTCGCGCTTCTTGTGTACCTCGCTCTCCCAACAGCCCACCATATAAGCAATTTGTCGGTCGGCAAAACCTTTTTGTTTGGCTTCAAAAAGGAGTTCTTTAGGTAGCGTGTCTATTTTGTGACGCGATATTTCTTTTTCGAGCGCACATAGTTCTTCGTATTGTTTGAGGAACCACATATCTATCTTGGTGATTTCGTGTATGCGGCTTAGCGGAATACCCATCTGTACCGCATCGTATATCACGAATACTCTATCCCAGCTCGGGTAGGTTAGTTTCTCAATAATCTGTTCGTAGTTCTTATAGCCTTTGCCATCGGCTCCCAAACCATTGCGTTTGATTTCGAGCGATTGTGTAGCTTTCTGCAATGCCTCTTGAAAAGAACGCCCTATACCCATTACCTCACCTACTGACTTCATTTGTAAGCCAATAGTGCGGTCAGAGCCTTCAAACTTGTCAAAGTTCCAACGCGGTATTTTCACAATCACATAATCTAACGTAGGCTCAAAGAAAGCGGAGGTAGATTTGGTGATTTGGTTTTGCAATTCGTCTAAATGGTAGCCGATAGCCAGTTTGGTCGCAATCTTAGCAATAGGATAACCTGTAGCCTTAGAAGCCAAAGCCGAAGAACGCGATACACGTGGGTTAATTTCAATAGCGATAATATCTTCTTTTTCATCAGGCGATACCGCAAACTGCACGTTGCAACCACCGGCAAAGTCACCTATGCTGCGCATCATCTTAATAGCCATATCGCGCATACGTTGGAAAGTGCGGTCTGATAGAGTCATCGCAGGGGCTACCGTAATAGAATCCCCTGTGTGGATACCCATAGGATCCATATTTTCGATGGTACAGATAATGGCCACATTGTCGTTTTTGTCGCGCAAAAGCTCAAGTTCGTATTCCTTCCAGCCTAAAAGCGCCTTATCAATAAGCACCTCGTGGATAGGCGAGGCTTCCAAACCGCGATTAAGGAGCATATCGAAATCCTCTTTTTTATAGACGATAGATGCCCCTGTACCGCCCAAAGTAAAGGACGGACGTATTACGAGTGGAAAACCAAAGCGTTGCGCGATTTCTTTCCCTTTGAGGAAAGAAGTAGCCGTTTCAGACGGCGCCATAGGGATACCAATTTCATCGAGCAACACGCGGAACTTTTCGCGGTCTTCAGTGATTTGTATGGCATCAATATCTACCCCTATGATTTCTACCCCAAAGTCTTTCCAGATGCCTTTTTCGTCAGCCTCAATACAGAGGTTAAGCGCTGTTTGTCCGCCCATAGTAGGGAGTACAGCATCTATTTCGGGGTGTGCTTTTAGAATTTCCACTAATGATTTAGTGGTGAGAGGTTTCAGATAGACCACATCCGCCATAGAGGGGTCTGTCATAATAGTAGCAGGGTTAGAGTTAATAAGTATGGTTTTGATACCATCTTCGCGCAAAGAGCGCAATGATTGCGAGCCTGAGTAGTCGAACTCGCAGGCTTGTCCGATGATAATAGGTCCTGATCCTATGAGCAGAACACAATGTAGGTCGTTTCTTCTTGGCATTTTATATAGATATTGCTGTGTTTTTAGTATTTACAAGTGCTAAATTTTGTTGTATGGTTAGCATTATTACGGTCTTACGGATAATATTCTATTTCTCGTTTTTCTTCTATTTGGATATCATTCCCTTTAAAATTCTTGACTTTCCCAGATGTTTCTTCTGCTATCAAGACTTTTAGGATTAGATTTCCCATCTTATCATAAGTAAGCTGATAAACTTTTGTAGAAGAAGGTTTTACACCAGTTTTATCCTCGTAATACTCTTCTCTTATTTGATGTGTAGTATTGTTATAAATGTATTTCGTCCTCCCCATAAAATTTCCTAATATATACTCTTGTTTAGATACAAGTACGCCACCCTTATAGTCTTCTATCAGTTCTATTTTCCCATCAGTATCATATTGAGTATGTTTTTTCAGTTGTCCATTAGTATCGTATTGATACACTTCCATATTGTCTTTCTCGCTATAACTCCCTCCAAAAGAGTCTTTCCTTTTTTTCATATAAGCAAGGTCATATTTCTTTACCAAAAGCCTGCCCGCACTATCATATTCGTAGAGTTCTTTATAGTTGATGCCATCATAACCTCCCTTTGCTTTCCTCTCCTTAGAAAGCAGATTTCCTTTGCTATCATACGTATAAAGGTATGTCTCACCTGCCTTGATACCACTTATATTTACAGTTACTGTCTCTTGCAGCACATTGTTAGGCAACTGAGTAAATACCGACAGAGACTCATCGCTTTTCATCGTTTTTAGTTTGCCATCATCGGTATACTCAAACATAATTTCCTTTACCTTATTCCCGTCACTGCTATACGTTTGATAACTCACAAGCTGCCCTTTTTTATTGAAATAATACCTTGTTGAAGAGCCATATTCGTTATATTCTATAAGCGTTTTAACCTTCCCTTTAAGTCCATATTGGTTGAGGAAAGGCTTATATCCGCCCGATGTATGTTGCCCGCGTACAATGGTAAGAGATAAAAACATAAATAATAAGAGTGTTTGCTTCATAGTGATAAAAAAATAGCTACATTTTTCAAAAGAAAAATATAGCTATTGTACTATTAGAAAAGAATATACCACTGTATCTCTTGAGAGTACTGCTTAAAGGGGTACAGGGGAGGGCTTGTGGCGTGATATTCATTTAACAATTAATAATTAAAAAGAGCGAAAAACGGGTCTCGAACCCGCGACCTCAACCTTGGGAAGGTTGCGCTCTACCAACTGAGCTATTTTCGCGTATTATTTATGGCGCAAAGATACAACAAAATTTAATTCCTACAAACTTTTATTCGCTTTATTTTGCGAAAGAGAATCAAACCTTACAGCATCAATATCTATATTCATTTACTTGGAAACAATTTCATCAAGTTGTTTGAAAATAGCATTCATATCAATGTGTTTTGTCTTCTCATTCCACTCTTTTTTATAAAACTCTCCTAACTCACGTTCATTCAAAATATTATTTTCTGAGTAACGCTTGGCTTTTTCTAAAACTATTGGATTTATTTTTTAAACGCTCATAACAATTGATTTTATGAGACAAAGACACTAATTATTTTAAAAATAACAGAAATATAGTAGTTAGTTTTTAGTGGTTAGTCGTTAGCAACTAATAACTAATGTCTAAATTAAGAAATAATTATTATCTTTGCAACGTTTGGCGCAATATTTGATTATCACAATCTGCTTATTACAAATCAACTAATTGCTAAATTTACTTATTTTACTAATTAACTTATGGTTCATATCGACGAAAAAATATATCTTTGGCTCATAGCGATACTCATTCCGCTATTTATCATTTTTGCCTTTTCAATGCTTCGCAAACGCCGATTGCAAAAACAATTTGCCTCCTCATCAACTCTTAGACGTTTAGCCCCCGACCGATCCCGCTTCAAACTGTGGGTGAAGTGGAGTGTTTTGGCTGTAGTGTTCTTACTGCTGAGCATTGCTTTGGCTAATCCTAAAATAGGCACTAAAATTGAGACTGTAAAACGCGAAGGGGTGGATATCGTTTTTGCTATCGATGTCTCTAAAAGTATGCTTGCTGAAGATGTAGCTCCTAACCGTTTAGAAAAAGCGAAACGCATTGCTTTTGAGACTATTAGTCAGCTAAAAGGCGACCGCGTGGGCATCGTGGCTTATGCAGCGAGTGCTTACCCTCAATTAGCGCTCACAACCGACCATTCGGCGGCAAAAATGTTCCTCCAAGGTATGAATACCGATATGCTTTCCTCACAAGGTACTGCTATTCAAGAGGCAATACGTATGGCAAGCAATTATTTTGACGACAAGAGCCCTACAGCCCGCTTGCTCTTTATCCTCAGCGATGGCGAAGACCACGAAATGGGTGCTACTGAAATTGCTTCGGAAGCACAAGAAAAAGGGGTACACATTTATACCATAGGTATTGGTACTGAAAAAGGAGCTCCTATCCCTATAAAAGAAGGAGGCGGACAAACTTATAAACGCGACAGCAATGGCGAAGTAGTAATTACCAAGCTCAACCCCGAACTCTTGCAACAGATAGCGAGCAATGCAGGAGGTGAATACCTCAACGGTGATAACACTCAAAAAGCAGTAAACCAAATTAATAAAATATTAGACGGTACTGAAAAGAGTCAGTTTGACACTCAAAAGTTTGTAGATTTTAAAGATCAATTTCAGTGGTTTTTAGGAGGTGCTTTATTATTACTTCTATTAGATCTTACTATTTTTGAACGCAAAACACAATGGGTGAAGAAATTGAATCTTTTTAATGAAAGAAAAAAGTAAAATGAAAAACATTCTATACATATCATTATCCTTACTCTCTCTCTCTGCTTTTGCCCAAAACAAAGCAGAAAAAGAAGCTCAAAAAGCAATGGCTAACTCTAAAAAATACACTTATGAAGGCAATACTGCTCTCAAAAGTGATAAACCTATACAAGCCGAAGTGGAATATCGCAAGGCAATAGCCGAAGATAAAAACAATGCTACTGCGCAATATAACCTCGGCACTATGTATTACCAACAAAAAAGTTATGACGAGGCTTTCTCCCGACTCAAAAACGCTTCTGCTTCCGATAAGATTAGTGAAGATGAAAAACACAGGGCGTTCCACAACTTGGGCAATGCCTTTATGAAGAAAAAAGAATACGACAAGGCTGTACTCACCTACAAAGAAGCTCTTCGCCATAACCCTAAAGACGAAGAAACTCGTTATAATTTAGCTGTAGCCAAAGAAATGCTCAAACAAAATCCTCCACCTCCACAAGACAACAAGAACAATAAAGATAAAAATAACCAACAAAATCAGAACAATCAGCAAAATCAACAAAACCAAAACAACCAGCAAAATCAACAAAACCAGAATAACCAAAACCAGAATAACCAAAACCAAAACAATAAAAATAACCAGAACAACCAAGATAATAAGGACAACAAAGATCAAGGCGATAACAAGCAAGATAAAAATAAGGATAAGGGTAACGATCAAAAAGACCCTAATCAAAACAATCAACAAGATAAAGACCAAAACGGACAAGGGCAAGGTAGACAACAGCGTCCTTCATCTCTTTCTCCACAACAAATGGAGCGCATTTTAGAAGCTATGAACAACGAAGAGCGCAAAACTCAAGAGAAAATCAATGCTCAAAAAGTAAAAGGACAACGCGCTAAATCTGAAAAAGATTGGTAATAGAAGTGAATAGCAATTCACCTTATTTAACAAATAATAATAAAAAATGAAATACAAGATTATATTCTTTATAACTTTCTTAATCCAAAGTCTCTATGCACAACAAGTAGAGTTTAAAGCCGAAGTGAGTAAAAATCAATTAGGGGCTAACGAACGCTTGCGTATAGAGTTCTCTATGAATAAAGACGGAGATAACTTCACCCCACCTAATTTTCACGGATTTACAGTGGTAATGGGTCCCTCTCAATCAATTTCTAAATCGTGGATTAATGGAGTAAGCAGTTTCTCCAAAACCTATGTCTATATCTTAGAACCTAAAACCAAAGGTAACTTTACTATCGGGCAAGCAAGTATAGAGATTGACGGTAGGACTTACCGCACTAATCCTATTACTATTACTGTTACCGATGCTGTAAAAACTCCTACAATGGAGAAGAATAGCAATGATTATGCTCGTGAAGGCTTATTCCTCTTAACCGAAATATCCAACCCTAATCCTTACCTAAATGAGGCAGTAATTGTTACTTATCGCTTGTACGTAGGTAGAGGTATTGCGGTGAATAACTTCCAAGAATTGAACACTCCTAAATACCCTGAATTCTGGAGTCAAGAGATTAGAGCGAACGACTACCAAGTAGAAGAACGCACCTATAAAGGTCAGGTGTATCGTACTGTTGTGATGAGACGCAGAATGATACTCTACCCTCAAAAAACAGGTAGCATCACCTTAGAACCCTTGAATTTGAACGTATTACTCACTGCACCTACAGGGCAACGCGATTTCTTTGGCGGTCTTGTATACGAAAGTATGGAGCGAAAAGTTTCTTCAGGTAGTGCAGTAATCAATGTAAAACCATTGCCTGAGCAAGGTAAACCAGATAACTTCTCTGGGGCTGTAGGTGATTTTTCATTTGCAGTAAACCTTACCCAACCTACCCTCAAAGCTAATGAAAGTACCCAGTTGAAAATAGAAATATCAGGTAACGGAAACTTCAAATTATTTGATTTGCCTAAGCCTAATTTTCCATCATCATTAGAAGTGTACGCACCTGAACAAAAAGACGATGTACTCCCTTCACTTAATAGTGGGATGAAAGGTCGATTAGAACAAACCTACACTATTGTACCTGAGTACAAAGGTAAATATCCTATCTCTGGACTCTCTTTTTCGTACTTTAACCCTAAAACACAAAAGTATGAAACTGTAAAAACAAACGATTTATGGATAGACGTAACTGAAGGTCCTACCCCAGATAGTGACACTACAGCCAACGAACTAACTACCGCTCCTAAAACTTTAGGCGGCTTGCAAATGAATGCCGACCTCCAAGATATACATACATCTGTATTCTTCGGTTCTACCAGCTACTATTCGTGGTTACTCTTGCCATTATTGCTCATCCCGATAGCTCTTATTTGGTGGCATATCAAAATGCAAAGAGCAAGTGATATAGAAGGAAATAAAGTGAGGGCAGCTAACAGATTAGCAAAGAAATATTTAGGAGAAGCCAAACGCAAATTAGGTGATAAAGGTACGTTCTACGAAGCCTTAGAGCGCGCTTTACACAACTATTTAAAAGCTAAATTGAAGATTGAAACTGCCGAGATGAGCAAGGATAAAATTACTGAATTATTGCTCAACCAAAAGGCTAATGAGGCTACTGTAACACAATTTATGGCATTACTCGCTAATTGTGAAATGGCACGATATTCACAACACCACACCGATGCCTCTATGGAAAAAGATTTTGGAGATGCTGTAGAAGTAATTTCAGCACTCGACAAACAAGTGAAAAATAAGTAATCGCTAAACAAAATGAAAAACAATATTTTTATCTATATCCTTCTATTAGTTTCTGCGCAACTTTTTTCTCAAGATAACAATATCAATCTGTTTGAAAAAGCTGCTCAGCTCTATCAACAAGGTCAATACACTGAAGCTATTGAGCAATATAAAACTATATTGGCTCACGGGAAAGAATCGTCTGCCTTGTACTACAATTTGGCAAGTGCTCACTACAAACTAAATCACGTACCTGAGAGCATTTATTATTACGAGAAAGCCCTCCAGCTCAACCCCGATAATCAGCAGGCTAAGGACGGACTTCTATTGGCAAACCAAATGAAAGTAGACGCTATTGTTCCGCTTCCCAAAACGTGGTTGCGCCAATTCTCTGATGCCGTTACAGGTTTGTTTAGCTTGCAAACGTGGGCTGTACTCTCTATTATAGGTGTCATCGCATTTGTGTTGAGTTTTTTCTGTTACTATTTTTTAGAACAGACTTCTCTCAAACGACTCTTTTTCACCCTGATGTTCATATCAGTAGCGATAGCTGTGGGCACTTATTTTATTGCTAACTTTCACAAAAAACAAGTAGATGGTGAAAAGTATGCTATATTGTTTAATAAAACCGTAAGGGTATTTTCAGAAGCTAATGCCTATAGCAGTGAAGTATTACAACTACACGAAGGCACCAAAGTTGAAATTACTGAAAAAACAAACGATTGGGTAAAAATACGTTTAGCCAATGGAAAAACTGGCTGGACTAAAGTGAGTAGTTTGAAAGTATTGTAAGTATTTGCTGCAAACTTTCCTCTTTAGTTAGTCCGTCCATCGCGAGGCTATGTGTAGCTTGTGTATAGAAAGTATTGCGCTCAAAGAGATGTTTGCGGATAAAATCTTCTAAATCCTCCTTTTTTAGTTCCTTTAGTAAAGGACGGGAAGTGGATTTAGCTAAGCGTTTAGCCAAGCTTTTAGGAAGATATTTCAGGTAAATAGAAACATTTCCTTCAGCTTTTATCAATTCCATATTATTGCCAAAACAGGGGGTACCTCCCCCTAATGAAAGTATACAATCACCTTCTCTTTGCAGGATTTCTTGCAAATAGAAGGTTTCTTTTTTGCGGAAATATATCTCTCCTTTGGTAGCAAAAATATCTTGTACACTCATTTTTTCGGCGGTAGCTACATAAACATCAAGGTCTACAAAAGGTACATTTTTAGCAGCAGCTAAGGCGTCCCCAAGGGTAGATTTACCACTTCCCATATAACCGAGTAAAATTATTTTCATTTGTAATCTATTGGATAGTAAGGGGTTGAAAAATACTTTTAAAATAAAATGCAAAAATAATACTTTTTTTCTTGCTACGTAATAAAAATGTTATATCTTTGCACCCGCAAACAAGAAAATACTGATTGTCATAATGACTCGGTAGCTCAGCTGGTAGAGCACGACACTCTTAATGTTGGGGTCCAGGGTTCGATCCCCTGCCGGGTCACAGGGTTATACAATTATTGTTATTTTTTATAGGACTTGGTAGCTCAGTTGGTAGAGCACAACACTTTTAATGTTGGGGTCCTGGGTTCGAGCCCCAGCCAGGTCACAAGGGTTATACAATTTGTTTTTTTATTTTTTTAAGGGACTTGGTAGCTCAGTTGGTAGAGCACAACACTTTTAATGTTGGGGTCCTGGGTTCGAGCCCCAGCCAGGTCACAAACACGTTAGCCTACGTGGAGAAATTGGTAGACTCGCCATCTTGAGGGGGTGGTGCTCGTTAGGGCGTGCTGGTTCGAATCCAGTCGTAGGCACTTTGGGGATAAGGATTTATATATAAAAAGAGACTATTCAACATTTTGAATAGTCTCTTTTTTATTGCTTCTCTTTTCTTTATTAAAGTTTAAATATATGTATTTATTTCCTATTTTATGAAACTGCTACACAAACTTTCTCTTCAAAAAATCTCACCTCTCCCCTCCCCTTCTCAAAAAACTTTTTATACGCCTTCTCAAATTTAACTACAAAACCTCATTCATAAAAATATTTTATTAATATAACCAATGATTGCATAAATATTTTATTTTATATCGCCAAAGATTACAAAAAAATTATCTTTCTAAATAATTATGTTTTTATGCTGATTTTCAGCTACATATTGTTAAACAAAAGATAAAATATCTAATTCGTAATAAAAAAAATAAGTTAAAACCCTTGTTAATTGTTAAAATATTCTTAACTTTGCCTCGTAATAATAATTTTAATTATATTATATATGAAGGTAAGAATATTAATGTTATTTATCTTTGTGTGTTGTGGCAGCTTGCTATGGGCACAGGAGAAAACCGTAACGGGTGTCGTTACTGATGAAAGCAAAACTCCTTTACCAGGAGTGAACGTAGTTATTAAAGGTACTACGCGTGGTGTTTCAACAGATTTTGACGGGAAGTATACGCTTCGCGCTAAAGCTAACGAAACAATTGAATTTAGTTCTATAGGTTATGTTACCCAAACTAAAAAAGTAGTAGGCAACGGTAATAACCTTGTTATCAATGTACTGTTAAAAGATGAAACGCAACAGCTCACCGAAGTTGTAGTAACGGCTTTGGGTATCAAGCGCGAACAAAAAGCCTTGAGCTACAACGTGCAACAAGTGAAAGCTGAAGAGCTTACCAAAGTGAAGGACGCGAACTTCGTGAATAACCTCAATGGTAAAGTTGCTGGGGTGAACATTCAACGCAGTGCCTCTGGGGTCGGAGGGGCTACCAAGGTGATTATGCGTGGTGCTAAATCTATCACGGGTAATAACAATGCCCTTTATGTGGTAGATGGTATTCCGCTCAACAATGCTTCTTCTGCTTCCGATGGCGGCGATTTCGGTACTCCTGGGGGTGGTGAAAGTATCTCAGACTTCAACCCCGAAGATATCGAGAGTATCAATATCTTAACAGGCCCTTCAGCAGCTGCCTTATATGGTGCAGCAGCTGCCAATGGAGTGGTGATTATCAACACTAAAAAAGGTAAAGAAGGTAAAGTTTCCGTAAACTTCAACTCTAAAGTGGAAGTGCTTACTCCTTTTATTACCCCCGAATTTCAAAACACTTATGGCAGTAGTGGTGAGACCAGCTGGGGTGTTAAATTGGCAACTCCTTCTACTTACGACCCTCTCAAATTCTTCCATACAGGGGTAGTACACAACAACGCGGTAGATTTTTCTATAGGTTCTGCCCAAAACCAAACCTATGTGTCTTTTGCTTCTACCGATTCTAAAGGGATTATCCCTACCAATGGTTACTACCGCCACAACTTTATGGGGCGTAATACTACTCATTTCCTAAACAACAAACTACATTTAGATTTTTCAGCGAGTTATATTTTGCAAGGTAACCAAAATATGTACTCTCAAGGAGGGGTATTCAACCCGCTCACTTCTTTGTACCTCTTCCCTCGCGGTGATAATTTTGAAGAGCTCAAAGCGTGGGAACGCTGGAATCCTTCACGCAAAATCAACGAACAATACTATCCTTATGTAGGTAATGTTGCCAATGGGGTCATAAAGGAAAATCCTTATTGGAATATCTACCGCCAGCAGTTCTTAGAAAAGAGAAAACGCAATATGTACTCTGCTTCTCTTACTTATGATGCTCTTAGCTGGCTCAATATCAGTGGTCGTGTGCGTATTGATAACACTCAAGGAGAGGGCGAAATGCGTGCTTATGCTACATCCGACCAAAGTACAGGGGTAGGTTACTATGGCGAATGGCGTTATACGCTCAAAACAATCAATCAAACCTATGCCGATGTGATGGCTAATATCAACAAAGATTTTGGTAAATATCAAGATGCCGATGGTAATGAACGCAAAATGTTTAATATCTCTGCCAACCTCGGAGCTTCTTACGACGACAACTTGCATAAAGAAGCTGGTTTTAGAGGTAATTTGCACAATATCTCCAATTTCTTCGCTGTGAGCAACCTCGACCCTCGTGGAGGTAAAGTGCAAACACATAGCCATACCCGCAATATAGCTGTATTTGGTAGTGCCGAATTGGGCTGGAAAAGCCGATTGTTCCTTACCCTTACAGGGCGTACCGACTGGGCGTCTCAACTTGTAAATACGAACGATGAAGCGATTTTCTATCCATCGGTAGGGCTTTCAGGGGTTGTTTCCGAATTTGTGAAAATGCCCGAATGGTTACCTTACCTCAAAGTGCGTGCTTCATATACCGAGGTGGGATCACCTATCTCTCGTGAAGGCTTTACTCCTGGTACACGTACCTTTGGTTTTAGTGGTACAGGTATCAGTTCTGACCCCGATTATCCTTTCCCCGATTTTACCGCTGAACGCACTAAATCTTACGAAGCGGGCTTGAATGCCAAATTGTTTAAAAACGCTTTAAACCTTGATGTTACAGTTTATAAATCGAATACTTACAACCAATTGCTTTCTTATGATTTACCTGAATCCAGTGGTTACAAACGTTTGTGGTTACAAGCAGGTAATATAGAAAACAAAGGTATTGAAGCAGGATTAGGTTTCAACAAAACTTTTGGCAACTTTGCTTGGAGCAGCAATGTAACCTATACACGCAACATCAACCTCGTAAAGGAATTAGCTCATCATTACCGCAACCCTATCAATGGTACTTATTTTGATATTACCAAAGTGGGCAGCATTCGCGAAGGTGGTTCTATGACCGATGTGATTACCGATAAACTCCTTAAACGCGGTGCCGATGGCAAATTAGTAGATTCTGGCAAAGGTACTTACGAAATTGATAACACTCGCGAATACCTTATCGGTAATACCGCCCCCGATTTCACTATGGGATGGCGCAACAGCTTCACTTTCTATAAAAATCTATCGCTCGATGTAATGATATATGGTCGTTTTGGTGGTATCGTGCAATCACGCACCCAAGCGTGGCTTGACCAGTACGGTGTTTCTAAAGCTACCGCCGATGCGCGTGACCGTGGAGGCGTAATGATTGACGGTGTGTTGTACGACGCTCGCAAATACTATGAAACCATTGCCAATGGTGGGGTAAGTTTGCCTGCTTACTATAGCTATGATGCTACTAATGTGCGCATACAAGAGTTATCACTTACCTATCGTTTGCCTTTAGCCGAAATGAATAGTATGAAATGGCTCAAATCACTCAGTATGTCGGTTACTGGTTATAACTTAGCTATGTTGTACCTCAAAGCGCCTTTCGACCCCGAATCAACTGCCAATACTAAAAGCTATGGCACTGGTGCCGACTTTTTTAGAATGCCTTCTCTCCGCAGTTTAGGTATCGCTATCAAAGCCTCTTTATAATAAAAACGTTTATTTAAAAAATGTAAACCAATGAAAAAATTACTATATATCAGTATGTTGTCCTTCCTTACCTTCGCTTGTACTAAGGATTTTCAGGACATCAATACCAATCCTACCAATCCTACTAAAAAAATAGCAGAACGCGATGGGATTAACATAGCAGGGTATTTGGGAACGATTCAAAACCAAATCATCCCTACCCGTGCGGTGAATGGTACCAACCTCTACCAAACCTCTATCAATATGATGGGCGATAGTTATGTAGGCTATATGAACCCTCCTATTAATAAGTGGAATAACCAAAAAACAATGATTACAGGCTATATGGCTGAATGGTGGATGAACAACAACTATTCAGGTATGTTCAGCACTATCATCTCCTCTTGGCGTGACGTGAGAACCAATACCATTCTCGCCGACCCTAACGATATTACTTACAAAGCAATCTACCAAATGGTAATGATTTGCAAAGCTTTAGGGGTATTGCGTGCTACCGATATGTTTGGACCTCTACCATATTCTAACCAAGGTAAAGGGCTTACCAAAGTACCTTACGATTCTGTAGAAGAGATTTATACCCAGCTCTTCAAAGAATTGGATGAAGCAGTAACTTATCTCAACGAGTACAAAAGCAATTACAGCCTTCCTGAAAGTATCCGTAAAAACGACTTTTTCTATGCGGGTGATTTGAACAAATGGATTAAATTTGCAAACTCTATTCGCTTGCGTATGGCAGTGCGCATCCGCTATGTAGCATTTGCCAAAGCTAAAGAAGAAGCTCAAAAAGCTCTCAATGGCGGTGTGATGGAAGATATGAGCGATATGGCTAAACTCCAAACAAATGAGCGCCTTATCATTCTCAACAGCTTAGAAATGATTGCTAATAACTACCAAGATACCCGTATGGGGGCAACTATCTGGTCATACCTCAAAGGCTATCAAGACCCTCGTATGAACGCTTACTTCAAGCTCAACCCTACCGAACGCCCCGATGGTTATACCAATCAAACAGAATTACAAGGTATACGCTCAGGTTTTGCAGGTGATAAAAACTATTTAGGCTTTGGCTACCCTAACATCAAAGAGGATTCACCTACTTATGTGATGAAAACTTCTGAAGTCTATTTCTTAAGAGCTGAAGCTAAACTCTTCGGTCTTACCACCGATGCTAAAACCGACCAAACTCTTTATGAGGAAGGTATTGCAATGAGTTTTAGAGAAAATGGTGTAAGTGCTAATTCTTATGCAAGCAACAACACCAATAAACCTGCTCCTTATGTTGATCCTCTCAATGCAGCCAACAATCAAGGTGCACCTTCTGAAATAACAGTGTCTTATGCCGCTGCAGCTACGAACGAGGATAAATTAGAGAAAATCATTACTCAAAAGTATTTAGCTATTTTCCCCGATGGTCACGAGGCTTGGACTGAATGGCGTCGTACAGGTTACCCTCGCCAAATCAACCCTGTAGCCTATAATGCCGATGCTATCCACGGTAACACTATCAAATCTACCGATGGTCGTACCAAAGGTGTCCGCCGTGCTATCTATCCTCAATCGGAATACACAGGTGAAAACCGTGAAAATGTACTCCGTGGTGTACAACTTTTAGGTCCTGGTGCCGTAGACGATTGTAATACTCACCTCTGGTGGGATGTAAACCCTAATACACGATAAAAATTAAAAACTATGAAAAACAGAACAGTTAAATATCTTAGTCTGTGCGCTCTAAGTCTGTTAATGGCAAACTGCGTGAAAACAGAACCTTTAGACGTAGAAAAAGACTATAAACAGCAGCTCACCGAGCGTGCTAAACAAGAACAACAACGCGAGGCTGAAGCTAAAGCCAAAGCCGAAGCTGAAGCCCAAAAAAAATGGGATGCTTATTACCAAATGCTCACCGAGTACAAACAAAAAGCGTGGGCTAACCAAGGTGAAAAACCGTTTATCTATATGTGGTGGACAGGCTGGCGCGCCGTCGATGGGCTCGACCGCTCTTGGTTGCAATCCATCCCCGATACTACCACCGCTATCTCTCTTTGGGGGGGCTATGGCAAACAACCTGCCGATATGACCGAAAATGAAAAATACGACTTAGATATTTTTCACAAAAAAGGAAGTAAAGTGTTCCTCTGCTGGCAAGTGTCAAACGTGGGGCTCGGTTTGCCAAGTGAAGGTAAAGAAAATGGTTTTGCTCGTTTTCGCCAAAAATACGGCGAAGAAAAAACTCCCGATAACGAAACATTCCGCTGCCAAATCTACGCTCGCGACTTAGCGCGCTACATCATCGCTTGCGGTTTTGATGGTTTTGATATCGACTGGGAACCTAACATCGGTAACCACGGTCACGGCTACAACGAGTTTGCTTCTGGTACTTCTGTAAATGGTTATAACAAAAATATGAATACCTTTATCGCCGAAATTGGTAAATACTTTGGTGATAAATATTCAGGCGACCAACGCAAACAGTACCTCCGCGACCTTTTCGATGAAAATCATTCAGGCTACCACGAAAAAGAAAAAGAGTACATCCGCGCCTATAAACCTTTCTTTGAGAAAGGCAATTATGTAGAGAAAAAGTATTACCTCTTGTATGATGGTGAAAGCCAACTCGATTTTGGTTTAAACGATGGGTACATCAGCAAATACATTATGCAAGATTATGGACCTAATCGTGTAGGACCTCTCCTTTTTATCTCTAATAAATATAAAAATGTTTCTACTTCCGAGTTTGAAAAAGGTCAGTTCAAATCTATTATAGGAAAAGCCGAAGCCGCTAAACAAAAAAGAGTAGGCGGAGTAGGCTCTTATCACGGCGAAATAGACTTCTCTACTTCAGCTGAAGATGTTGCCTTTAAAAGCTATTTGCAAGAGAAAAAAATAGAAGGTAGAAAGTACAAACACTACGCTTGGATGCGTGAAGCAACTCGTATTATCGACCCTCGTAGTACCGATGAATACAAGAATTTTAAAGAAGAATTGACAATTCGTAAACCTAAATAATTGACCTATGAAAAAGATTTGTATACTCTCACTCGCTGCCCTTGTTTGGAGTGCTTGTGAAAAACTGCCTAATACCGATGGTATCACCCCTCAAAAGGTAGTACTTTTTGATAACGCTGCGGTGACTACTATCAAAGTGAAAGACGATAGTGGATCCAGTGCCCCTACCGAAGTGAAAGTGCGATTGGCTAACCCCATCGCTGAAGATACTTACTATCAAGTGAGCTTGGATAAGAGTGCTATAACAGCTTATAATCAAGCGAATAAAGTGGATTACGACTTGGTGCCTGCTAACACCTTAGCAATGAGCTATACCGACCAAGGGGTTACCAAAACCGCCACCACACTCGTAGTACGTGTACCTAAAGGACAACAAGTATCTGCTGGAAAACTCCAGTTCAATATCGGTGCTTTAGTCGATGCCAATGGTCAAAAACTCTCTGGAGCGAATAACTACGCCGTTGCCTTGAAACTCACCCCTATGAATGGTACTGTAATCGTGCAAAACAACCGCAAAAATGCCTTGTTCTTGCTCTCCCGTTCCTTTAAAACTAAAGTAGCTCACCTCAGAAATAAAGCTTTCCACGCTATCTATGGACAAAATACAGGAAAACAAGAGAGTGGTAAAACTTATGCTAACGATGTGAAACTCACCGCTTGGACAATGCAGTACTCTATAGCACCTATCAACGCGTCTCGCAACGCTGGTTTGATGTACCCTAACGGTCGTGCCTCTTCCGATTCTGCCCTTTACAACGTGCTCTATGGGGGTTCATTTTTGTTTATGAATGGCGGTCTCAAATTAGGCTTCAATACCGATAAAGGTAAAAACTTCAAATTCCAAGAAGTAACGGGGCATCCTTCTGCCGATAAATGGTATCACGTGGCAGTAACTTATGAAGAATTAGAAGGTCGCGCCTATTTGAAAATGTACGTGAACGGCGAATTGATGTTCGATTCTGCTGCCCCTGCTAAAATCAACGATTTCCCAATACTATGCTTTGGTAATGGTAACCTCGATGCTTATGTACGCGAAATGCGCCTTTGGAGCAAAGCGCTTACTCAAGGACAAGTAGCCGCTACCCAAAATTTTGTAAAACCCGATTCCGATGGCTTGGAATTGTACATACCGTATAACGAAGACCCTTATGTTGAGGAAAACGGACAAAAAGTAGTGAAAAATGCTTCTACCAATCCTAATAAAAAATTACCTGAAAAATGGTATATTCACACTATCAATGGAGAAGTAAAACTCCCTACTGTAGATTATAACACCGAAGTTGAATTCTAAAAAAGTAAAAACAATGAAAAAAATATATCTATTAGGAGTACTTACTGCTGTTGCTTTATCTGTAGCTTGTACTCGCGACTCTAAGGAGTTAGACATCCTTAAAGAACCTACGCCTACACCTCCCGTAGTTTCTAACCCTCCGGTAGACCTCTCTAAAACTATCGTATCTTTCTCACCCAGTGAAATAAGCGAAAAAGTGTTTAGAGACCCCAATACCAAACTCATTGAGGACACCTCTTTCAGCTTTGCGCCTAAGTACTTACAACGAGTATTGGCTACAGGCGAATCGGTAACCCTAAAAATTGAAAAAGAACAAGTAGGCTACGAAAGAAGCCTGCCCGATGGAGCTTACACTGTTGAAAAAGCTGAAATCTCATCAGCTAACGCCAATGAACAATTTAAGGTAACCCTCAAACCTGAGGCACTTAAAGAAATCGATATCACCAAAGAGTATACCCTCCGCTTTCGTATGAAAATAGCGAGTAAAACACCTCAAGACCTTGCTGTTGAAACCGCTACCGACGATGGTGCTTATCGCATCAAAATTTCTTTTGTAGAAGATAGCTTCCCTAAAGATGGCAACAATTTAGAAGAAGCTGACAGTGCTTCGTCCTCAATTATTGATGATGAAGAATATGAATTTGAGTCTAATTATGCTCCTGGTCACTTGAGCAAACTCAAAAATAGTTATGAAAACTGGTGGGTAGACGGTGAAAAAAATGGTATCTATCTTATCACTAATTTTGGTGATGAAACTGAAGTGAATGGTATAGTGATTTCTCAGCCTTGGAGTGACACAAAAACTCTTGAAGGGGTAGATATTTCAGCCTCTCCCGATGGTACTACTTATTACCCTCAAGGCTCTTACACACGTAGTAGCTACAAGCAAAAAATATACTTGAAGTTCAAAAAACCTATCAAGGTAAGGAGCATTAAATTTACCAATTTCAAAAAACATAACGATAGATATATCGATATCTATAGAGTTCAGTTCTTTTAAACAAAAATAGGTTTGGTTCTTAAAACTTTGTCAAATACCTCAATGCCTCGCGCTATGGTTTTTGGCAAAGTTTTTTTGTACTGTATTTTTTACTACTTTTGCGCCTTGATAATTGAAATCAAAAAGTAAAAAACTAATGAACACTACCCACTGGAAAAATCATCTCAACAACTGCGGATTGCACCGCACTCCCTGTCTATTTATCATCGACTATAAAGGCGAAAACGGAAGGGTATTCCCTCTCTCCCAGCTTCCTAATGATATTGTTTTCTCTTTTGCTGAAGAGAAAAAAACTAATGCAACGCCTATTCCTATAGAAAAATACCCCATTCCTTATCCCGAATTTCAAAAAGCCTTTGATAAGGTACATTCTCACCTTAAAAACGGCGATACCGAGCTTGTAAACCTCACTTTTGCTACCGAAATTTCAGCCGTTTCTCTCAAAGAGGTATATCACAACGCCTCTGCTAAGTACAAATTGCTGTACAAAGATGAGTGGGTGTGCTTTTCGCCCGAAATATTCGTAAAAATAGAAAATAACCTGATAAAAACCTACCCTATGAAGGGGACTATCAGCGCAACAATCCCCGATGCCGAGGCGACACTTCTCAACAACGAAAAGGAAATCGATGAACATCACAAGGTAGTACGCCTATTGTCCGACGATTTGCAAAAAGTAGCTACCAATGTACACACCACCCGCTTCAGATATGTAGATGTGATTAAAAAATCTACGGGCGATCTTTTGCAAACAAGTTCTGAAATCGTCGGTGAACTGCCCAACGGTTGGCAAGCACACTTAGGTGATTTGTTGGCGACATTGCTCCCTGCGGGTTCTATTGCGGGCGCGCCTAAAGAAAAATCGGTTGAGGTTATTGCCAAAGCCGAAAATTATGAGCGTGGTTTTTATACGGGCATTGCAGGCGTTTTCGATGGTAATATGGTAGATAGTTGTGTGCTTATACGCTTTATTGAACATATCGGTGATAAGTATTACTACAAAAGTGGTGCTGGCATTACCGCACAAAGCCAACCGCAAAACGAATACAATGAGATTATCGAGAAAATATATATCCCTATTTAATGGAAAACCAACAATTTATAGAATCAATAAAGCTCCTCGATGGTGATATCTATCATTTAGCATATCACCAAAAGCGTGTTTGCCGTACCTTTTCACATTTCTTCCCAAATGAAAAGGTACTTTCACTGCAGGATAGTATTGCCAAAATTGCCTTACCAGCAATTGGAAAGTACAAAATTCGTATTGTGTATAGCAAGGAGAGCTCTATTGTAGAAATACACCCTTATCACATCAAACCTATCAGCACTATCAAATGTGTAAACGCCGATGAATACGATTATTCTTATAAATTTTTAAACCGAGAATTTCTCAACACTTTAAAACAAACTTCTGGTGCCGATGAGGTGATTTTTCTCAAAAACGGCAAAGTTACCGATAGCAGCTATGCTAATATCATCTTTTTTGACGGCAAACAATGGCTTACACCTTCCACTTTTCTTCTCAATGGTACCTGCCGTCAGCGACTCCTCAACGAAGGTAAAATTACCGAAGCCCCTATACACTACACTGATATTCACAACTTTGAACAAATAGGTTTCATCAATGCGATGCTCGATATGGGAGAGTTTAATTTGCCAATGAGTAAATTAGTAAATTAGCAAATTTGAAAATTAGCAAATTTGAAAATTAGCAAATGAGGTTAAGCCCATATTTCTCATTAGAACAATCTTTCTCATAAATACTCACTTTTCCGGATTGTCCCCCTTCGGGAAAGCCAGCGAGTGCTCACAGCTGGGTATGTGCTACAAACGCCTACACACAAAAACTTTTTGGATATCCCTTCAACTGATTTACAATCACTTTTCCGGATTGTCCCCCTTCGGGGGAACGGGGGCTAACCCCCTTCCTCATTTATTAAAAATATTTTATAATACACCTCCTATAAAAAATAAATCCATTCCTTATATATTGCTTTTTCTTTTCGTTTTACTACCTCTTGAAGACTAAAAAACGCCATTTTTAACTGTTAAAAAACAAAAATCGTAAAAATAACACAAGTAAATAAAATAAAGGACTTTAATTTATATACTTGATTATGAGTGTTATATAAAACAACTTCCTCTTAAAGTAAAAATTTTAATAAAAATATTTAATAAAAAACTTGCAATTTTGTTTTTTTTTGTTTTTACTTTGCACCGTCAATAAAAATAATTAGCAAATTAGCCAATTAGTCAATTAGTAAATTAGTCAATGATTTATTTGCTGATTTCCAAATTTTCAAATTTTCAAATTTAAAAACTATGCAAAGTAAAGTAACTTTGATCAGACATTGGGTAACACTTTTGTTGCTCTGTCTAACTACTTCCTCTTTATGGGCGCAAACGCTCGATGTTAAAGGGAAAGTAACTGATGCTAACAAAGAACCCTTAATGGGGGCAAGTGTAGTAGTGAAAGGTACTACCCACGGGGTGAGTACTGATATGGACGGGAACTATTCCCTCAACAATGTGCCTCGCGGGGCTACTTTGGAAATTTCTTATATAGGAATGATTACCCAAAACATTGCTGTCAATGGGCGTTCGCTTATCAATGTGCAAATGAAAGATGAAAACCAACAGCTTGAAGAGGTGGTAATTGTGGGCTATGGTACTCAAAAGAAATCGAGTATGACAGCTGCGGTGTCTTCAGTCTCTGCTAAAGAGGTGCAAAAGCAGGTAACTGCCAATGTGGCTTCTGCCTTGCAAGGACGTACCCCTGGGGTAGAAATCTTGCAACGCGGCGGAATTGCGGGTGCTGAGGTGAATATTGTTGTACGTGGAGCAGGCTCATTTGGTGCTACTGCACCGCTTTATGTAATCGATGGGGCTATTGCCGATGGTCTTGATGCGCTCAACCCTTCCGATATCGAATCCATAGAAATACTTAAAGATGGTTCAGCAGCGGCTATCTATGGTTCACGTGCTGCCAATGGGGTTGTGTTAGTTACTACTAAAAATGGTAAGAGTGGTAAAACCATAGTAGAGGTAGATGCTTCTTATTCATACCAAACGCCTTCTAAAATGCTGAATATGATGAATGCTGAACAATGGCGTACTTTTGCTAACCAAGTAGCTGACAATAGTCCGTCTTACGACCGTGCTCCTCAAAACGTAAACCCTACCGACCCTAATCGCAGTACCGATTGGCAGGATTTATACTACCGCAATGCACCAATGAGTAGTTTCAATGCGAGTGTATCGGGTGGTGGCGAAAACTCTACTTTCAACACCAGTTTGGGTTATGTAAGACAAGAGGGAATTATCATCAAATCGGAATACGACAAGTACAATGCACGTATCAACTCTACTTTCAAAAAGGGTAGATTTTCCTTGACAGAGAAACTATCGATTGCCAATACTAAGAAAGTAGCTCCTCCGAGTGTTCGTACGCTCGAAATGCCTACTATTCCTGTAACCGATGAAAACGGTCGTTATGTGTCTACTGCTGCTTCAAAAGGCTATTCTATCACCAATACTAATATTTCTAATCCTTTAGCAGCTATTTATAAACAAGATGCTTTCACTCGAAACACTAGTGCTACGGGAAGTTTATCAGGAGCTTTTAAACTGATGAAAGGTTTGCAATATAAGCTAAATGTAGCAGGTACTTATGTAAATACCAATACCTATAAACACACTCCTGCTTATAATACCTTCTTTAATCCTGATGGTACTCCTGATGCTAAACTCAATCAAACAGGACGTACTTCATTATCGGAAGGTAGAGCGGAACACTTCAATTATACTATTGATAATCTGCTCACTTTTAACCGTACTTTTCAAAAGAAACACCATTTCGATGTGCTATTAGGTACCAGCTGGATGCGTGAGTTTTACCGTAAAAACTCTATCAGTTCAGGGGTGAACGATTTAGGAGCCCCTACCGTAAAAACGTATAATGGTGAAGGGGTAGTAGGGTCTAACCAACTTAACAGTGCGTTACTTTCTTTCTTCGGTAGGTTGAATTACGACTACAACAACAAGTATTTGCTATCTTTTAGCTTGCGCCGTGATGAGTCCTCTAAATTTGCCAAAGGGCATCGTATAGGCTATTTCCCTTCAGCTTCAGTAGGTTGGAATATTCATTCAGAACCTTGGTTTGATACCGAACTGCTTAGCAAACTAAAACTGCGTGCCAGTTATGGTGAATTAGGTGCTAACTTTATTGACCCTTATACTTTCTTGAATTTGGCTTATGGTCCTGTACCAGCTATTTTCGGTAGTAGCCGTCAGTATGGTTATGTTACTCGCTTTGCACAACAAGACCTTACGTGGGAAACTTCTATTACCTCCAATGCAGCTATCGAGGTAGGCGTACTCAACAATATGCTCACCTTCACAGCCGAATACTTTATCAAGCGCAACAACAATTTGTTAGCACCACTCGAGTCATTACCTTCTTCAGGACAAACAATTACGATTAATAAAGGAGCTGTACCTAACTACAATACAGCTTCTGTGGAAAACAAGGGATTGGAGTTTTCTTTGGAATTCAGAAAGAAATGGGATGATTTCACTCTTAACTTCCAAACCAATCTCACTTATATGCAAAATAAAGTGTTGGCATTGGGTGAAGGGGTACAACCTATTCGTGGAGAGTTGATGAGTGCTAAGTTTAACGACCGTCCTACCATTACTAAAGAAGGCTTACCTATCGGTACTTTCTGGGGCTATAAAGTAGTAGGAATTAATGACCAAGGCGATTTTCTTTATCAAGCCAAAGACGGCACTGCTAAGCTGGCTAAGCAGCTAAAAGAAGACGATAAACAAGTAATCGGGAACCCTACTCCTGATTTCACTTTTGGCTATAACCTCAATTTGAATTATAAAAATTGGGATTTCACCGCTTTCTTCCAAGGGGTAGCAGGCAATGAAATTTTCAATGCCGAAAAGTATGATTTGTACTTCAACTATAATAGTAATGCGCCTGTAGATGCCTTAAATTCTTGGACTCCTACCAATCGCAATACTAAATTACCTATTGCCAAAACTGATAACTATAATGGTGGCAATGCTTTACCCAGTACATTCTATATAGAAGATGGCTCGTATTTGCGTCTTAAAAACGTGCAAATAGGCTATACTTTTCCTGAAACATTACTCAAAAAGATAGGAGGCTTGCGCTCATTGCGTATTTACGGCAGTGCTCAAAACCTCTTTACCCTCACTAACTATTCTCTTTATGACCCTGAGGTAAGTAGCAACGCTTTGTTCAACAAAGGTATTGACGGCTTGGAAGCCAATGCCCCTGCTATCAATGCCCGCGTGTATAATATGGGATTAAAACTCACTTTCTAAACTGAATGCAAAATGAAAAAGAATATATACAAAATTATAGCTGTGAGCTTACTATTAGCCACTACAACGGCTTGCGAAAAAACCTTTGACGAATTGGCGAGCAACCCTAACCAACAAGACGTAAATGGATTTTACAATACCCCGCAAAATATCAACAAAGGGGTGATAGGAATCTATGCCTATATCACTACCCCTCGTGCGATGGGTACTGCAGGACGCTTGCAAATCAATCGTGGTGATGAGAGTAGCGACTGCTCCGACTATGGAGAACCTGGTCAGTATTCTGCTAACCTATCCAGCTCTTGGTATACCATTGTGCAACCTTATGCGCTCTTCTATACTGCAGCTTCTCAAGCCTGCCAAATGATAGAAGCAATTCCTAATGTAAACTTTACGAACCAACAGTTGAAAAATGCCTATTTGGGTGAAGCTTATTTTTTAAGGGCTTATACACACTGGTTTTTATTTCTCAACTTTCGCAATATCCCGTTGATGAAAGAATTGCCAAAGTCTGCCAAAGACTACAAACCTCAGGCAACTCCTGAAGAGGCTTGGGATTTTATTATCTCCGACCTCAAACGTGCTAAAGAACTCTTACCTGAAAAAGGTTTTTGGACAGGTGAATCAATAGGGCGCGTTACCAAAGGTTCAGCTATCGCACTGCTCGGTAAAGCCTATTTATACCGCTCAGGCATTGAACGTTATTATGGCAACAGCACTACTACCTATTACAACGAGGCAGCTGCCGAGTTCAACGAGCTTATCCTCAGTGGTAAATATCGCTTGGTAGCCGATTATAACGACAACTTTAAGGTAGCTACCGAAAACAACGATGAGTCTATTTTCGAGCTCCAATTCTTGGGTGATGTAACCAATACGGGCTTCAACCCTGGTTTGTCTAACAGTGGGGTGTGGCGTGACCCTCGTGGCTATTTACCTCCTACCAATAAAAATGCCAGCAGTAGTGTGATTCACGATTGGGTATACAATACCTTTGTCAATTCTAAAGATGCTTCAGGGCATACCGACCCACGTATGTTTGGCACATTGATTTTTGATGATACTAAACCCGAAATTAATGCCCGTACAGGTGATGAAGTACGTATTTTCGACAATAAAACTTTTAGAGAATACTACGGTGCAAAAGGTTTTGGAGTAGCTAAAGCTCAAGCTAATAAATATAAAGCGGCTTGCCGTAAAGGTATTGATTGGACACTTAGTACTCGTAACCCTGGTAATAACTTCTATATGTGGAACGGTAGAGCTAATGGCTTAAACCAAATAGAAATTCGCTATGCCGATGTATTACTAATGTATGCTGAAGCGGTTGTAAATGGAGGAACACAAGGCTCTTTGAGTGCGTTAGACGCTGTAAACCAAGTACGTGCCCGTGTAGGGATGCCTGCCGTAGCATCTGTAGATATGAACGTGATTGAACGCGAACGCATCTTAGAACTTACTCAAGAAGGACATCGCTTTTTTGACCTCTTGCGCTGGGGCAAAGTAGTACAACGCTTCCGCGAATTAGAAGCAAGTGATCCTAATTTCAAACAGTATAACAATTCAGCTTACCTCGGTTTCCAAGAACACAAAAACGAGTGGCTACCGCTACCAGTAGACGAAGTAGAAGGCAACCCTTATATCCAACGTAATAACCCCGGCTGGTAATTAGCAAATTAATATAATGAAAAAAATAATATTTTTACTTTCAATTACTTTATGTATAAAGTCTTTCGGTCAGGTACTTCATAACGGCATTCAGCTACCTGCTGAGTGGCCTCCCCGTTATGAAGAGCCTACTGAGAGAAAAGAAATGCCCGTACCTTATTTGCAGCATAAACCTGCTGTCATTCCTATCAATACGGGCAGACAACTATTTGTAGATGACTTTTTGCTCAGTGAGAACCATTTGCAAAAGGTTTATCATACCCCTACTTACTATGCGGGCAACCCTGTATTGGAACCTGATAGAGAATGGGAGAAAACTACCCAAGGAGCCGTCTATGCCTCTCCTTTCAGCGATGGGGTGTGGTATGACGAGCGTGATGGCAAATATAAAATGTGGTACCTTACTGGGGCTGGATCGCTCCACAAGCAAGACCCTCAAACTTTCTACACCGGTTATGCCGAATCAACCGATGGTAAGCATTGGATAAAGCCCGCAATGGGAGTTTATAGCAATACTAATATTGTAGAAACATCTAACCGTGATGCGGCTACCGTATGGCTCGACCGCAATGAAAAAGACCCTGCCAAACGTTGGAAACTCTTTAATGTAGAACGCCGCCCTTCTGACCGCCGTTGGCAGTTTGTACTCAAATATTCTCCCGATGGTGTGCATTGGAGCAAAGGGGTAGCGCAGTCAGGTGATATATACGACCGTTCTACAGCCTTCTACAACCCTTTTACTAAAAAATGGGTCATCAGTATGCGCTATGGCACCCCCGTGTCAAGCCGTTCACGTGCTTATGTAGAACATTCTGACCCCGAGACTCTTGTATCGGTAACCCACCGTATACGCAAAGACGACCGTGATAAGTACGTACACTTTTGGTTCACCCCCGATGATAAAGAGCTACGCCACGAAAAATACCCCGAAGTAGAACCTGGTATTTATAACTTCGATGCGATTGCTTACGAGAGTATCATACTCGGATTCTATAGTGCGTGGGCTGGACCTGAAAACAAAGTGTGCGAGCAGGATAAGATACAGAAGCGCAATGTGATTTCTCTCGGTTATAGTCGTGATGGTTTTCACTTTGCACGCCCTACCCACCAACCCTTTATGAATGTGAATGAAACTAAAGGAGCGTGGAATTGGGGGAATATGCAGTCAGTAAATGGGGTGCCTATTATTGTAGGTGATTCGCTTTACTTCTATGCCAGCGGTCGCAGACTCAGTGAGGTGTTCTGGGATAGCCATACCTCTACAGGCTTGGCTACTTTGCGCCGTGATGGTTTTGTATCGCTCAAAGCTGACAAGAAAGAGGCTTTTGCCACTACCGAAAAAGTGTCTTTTGACGGTGAATACCTTTTTGTAAATGCAGCAGTTAAGAAAGGCAAACTATTAGTAGAAGTGTTAGACGAAAAAGGTTCTCCTATTGCAGGTTTTACTAAAAAGGAATGTGTAGTATTGCAAAAAAGTGATAGTACCAAAGCACGCATACAATGGAAAAACAACGCTACCCTCACAGCACTCAAAGGCAAGACTGTACGTTTTAAATTCTACCTTACCAATGGTGATCTCTACGCTTTCTGGGTATCTCCTTGGGAAACAGGTGAAAGTCGTGGCTATACCGCTGGCGGTGGCAAAGGCTTAAACCCCTCAGGTATTGATGAACCGTAAAAATTAGCAAATTTGAAAATTAGCAAATGAGCAAATGAACCTCCTAATTCTCATATTGCCCATATAGTTTACACTTTTGCAGCTTGTCCCCCGTTCGGGGACAATTAACAAATCAACAAATGAAAAAAATAATATTTTTACTTTCAATTACTTTATGTATAAAGTCTTTCGGTCAGGTACTTCATAACGGTATAACACTATCACCACAGTGGCCACCCCGTTATGAAGAGCCTACTGAGAGAAAAGAAATGCCCGTACCTTATTTGCAGCACAAACCTGCTGTCATTCCTATCAATACGGGCAGACAACTGTTTGTAGACGATTTTTTGCTCAGTGAAAACTACCTTCAAAAGGTCTATCACACACCGCGCTTCTACGCTCAAAATCCGGTACTCAAAGCTGATAAACCTTGGGAAAACACTAAGGAAGGCTATCCTTACGCAGCTCCTTTTAGCGATGGAGTGTGGTATGACGAACACGACAACAAGTTTAAAATGTGGTACTTAGCAGGAGCATCTCAGGCAAATGATGCCAAACACGGATTAGCTACTTGCTATGCCGAATCACTTGATGGCAAGCATTGGACGAAACCCTCATTAGATATAGTGCCAGGTACTAACTATGTAGATGTGAACAATCGTGATGCGGCTACGGTATGGCTTGACAAACAGGAAAAAGACCCCGCTAAACGCTTTAAGTTCTTCAATGTAGAGTACAAAGTGATGAATAACATAGAGTACAAAAGCGACTATGCTCAATACCAAATTGTGTTGAAATATTCCTCCGATGGTATTCACTGGACTGATAAAGGCGTAGCTCACTCAGGTAGCATTACCGACCGTTGTTCCGCTTTCTACAATCCTTTTACCCATCGTTGGGCTATCAGTATGCGCTATTCGGTGCCTAAGGTATCTAATCGTTCGCGCTCTTATTTAGAGCACGCTAATGTAGAAGATGCTGTAAGTCTTGCTCATATGATGAGCCGACAGCTACACGAGAAATACCAAGTATTTTGGTTCACCCCTGATGATAAAGAAAAACGTCACCCCGATTACCCCGAAGTAGACCCTGGTATTTATAATTTTGATGCCATTGCCTATGAGAGTATCATATTGGGCTTTTACAGTCAGTGGCAAGGGCCTGAGAATGGCATTTGCAAAAAAGCAATGATGCCTAAACGCAACGAGGTACAATTAGGTTACAGTCGTGATGGTTTTCACTTTGCTCGCCCTACTCACCAGTCGTTTATGGCAGTAAATCCTACCGAAGGAGCGTGGAATTACGGCAATATGCAGTCGGTGAATGGGGTACCTATTATTGTAGGTGATTCTCTTTATTTCTATAGTAGTGGTCGTTCTAAGAATGGTATTTGGTGGGATGCTGGTATGAGTACCGGTTTAGCTACCTTGCGCCGTGATGGCTTTGTATCGCTCAAAGCTGATAAGAAAGAGGCTTTTGCTACTACCGAAAAAGTAAGTTTTGATGGTGAATACCTCTTTGTAAATGCAGCGGTTAAGAAAGGCAAACTATTAGTAGAAGTGTTAGACGAAAATGGGACTCCTATTGCAGGTTTCACTAAAAAGGATTGTATAGTATTGCAAAAAAGTGATAGTACCAAAGCACGAGTACAATGGAAAAACAACGCTACCCTCACAGCGCTCAAAAGCAAGCCCGTACGTTTTAAATTCTACCTTACCAATGGTGAACTTTACGCTTTCTGGGTATCTCCTTGGGAAACAGGTGAAAGTCGTGGCTATACCGCTGGCGGTGGCAAAGGCTTAAACCCCTCAGGTATTGATGAACCGTAAGAATTAGCAAATTTGAAAATTAGCAAATGAGCAAATGAATTTAACCTTATATTTCGCATTAGAACAATATATTCCTATAAATACTCACTTTTCCGGCTTGTCCCCCTTCGGGGGTTCGGGGGCTACCCCCTAACCCCTAACCCCTATCCCCTCCTTAACTAAAAATATTTAATAAATAATTTGTATTTTTAAAATAGTTACCGTACTTTTGCAGGATATTTTTAGAAACGAATTTAAAATTGAATATAAAAATATCAATATTTAAAAGAATAAATCAAAATTAAACCAATGGATTTTAAACAATTAGAAAAACAATACCGCGATGAACTCTTGCAAAACGTCATTCCGTTTTGGTTAGAAAAATCGCAAGATAAACAGTACGGAGGCTACTTCACCTGCCTCGACCGCCAAGGAAATGTATTCGATACTGATAAATTTATTTGGCTACAAGCCCGTGAGGTATGGCTCTTCAGTATGCTCTACAATCGCGTTGAAAAACGCCAAGAATGGTTAAACACCGCGATACAAGGGGCTGAATTTCTTAAAAAATATGGTCACGATGGGCACCTCAATTGGTATTTCTCTTTAGACCAACAAGGGAATCCTTTAGTAGAACCTTATAACATCTTCTCCTATACCTTTGCCACAATGGCTTTTGGTCAGCTGAGTATCGCTACAGGCAATCAGGAATACGCCGATATTGCCAAGAAAACCTTTGACATTATCCTCTCCAAAAAAGACAATCCTAAAGGCAAATGGAGCAAAGCACACCCCGGTACGCGCTCTCTTAAAAACTTTGCCCTCCCGATGATTTTGTGTAATTTAGCCCTCGAAATAGAACCGCTCTTAGAGCCTTCTTTTATTGAGGAGGCAATGGAGGCTTGTATCCACGAAGTGATGGAAGTGTTTTTACGACCTGAATTGGGCGGTATAGTAGTAGAAAATGTAAATGCTGATGGTTCACTATCTGATACTTTTGAAGGTCGTCAGCTTACCCCCGGTCACGCTATCGAGGCAATGTGGTTTATAATGGACTTAGGCAAACGCCTCAACCGCCCCGAACGGATAGAAAAAGCGGTGCAAACTACCCTAACAATGCTCAACTATGGTTGGGATAAACAGTATGGTGGTATTTACTACTTTATGGACAGAAAAGGTTGCCCACCTCAACAATTAGAATGGGATCAAAAATTGTGGTGGGTACATATCGAAACGCTTATCTCTCTCATAAAAGGCTACCAACTTACAGGTAATAAAGAGTGTTTAGTGTGGTTTGAAAAAGTGCACAATTACACTTGGGAGCATTTCAAAGACCCTAAATATCCTGAATGGTGGGGCTACCTCAACCGCCAAGGCGAAGTACTTCTCGACCTGAAAGGCGGTAAATGGAAAGGCTGTTTCCACGTACCCCGTGGCTTATATCAAGTATGGAAAACAATTGAAATGATCAATGGTTAATGAATAATGATAAAGAACATATAATATACAAAACTTTGTCAAAGTCTTTAATGCCTGCCGTGCTACGGTCTTTGATAAAGTCTGTACTATTCGTTTTATCTCTAATAATATTGACGGCTTGTACAGAAACCCAAAAAGAACAATCTATGAAAATGAATATCACAGCACTTACCACTCAAGGCTTAGAAGACGACCTTCAAAAAGGCGTCTCTGCCGCTTATGCTGCTCTTATAGATGATAATCTATTAGTAGCAGGAGGGTGCAACTTCCCCGATAAACTCGGTTTTGAAGGAGGGAAAAAAGTGTTTTATGACGAAATTCTTCTATTCAATAAAACACAGAACCAATGGCAAACTATAGGTAAACTCCCCGAAGCAGCTGCTTATGGGGTTTCAGTAGCTATTTCCGATGGCTATTTGTGGATAGGCGGGCAAACGGCTACTCATTCGTTAGCTACCTGCCATAAAGTGCAATATACTAAAGAAAAAGGACTTACCCTTACTGATTTCCCTGCCTTGCCCGAACCGCTTGATAACTTCGCTGGTACGAGTATAGGTAGTAAAGTTTTTGTAGCAGGAGGTAACGCTTCTGGCAAACCTTCTAATAAAGTTTACTATATTGATACCGAAACTGATAAAGAGTGGCATCGCTTAGCTGACTTCCCAGAGACTGCCAGCGTACAACCCGTAGTAGCAGCGGTAACACACGAGAGCGATACCCATTTGTACTTGTTTGGCGGCTTCTTTGGTGGTGATACTACTCACGCACCTGCCCTCATTACTACCGTATGGCGTTATAGCTTGCAACAACAGCAATGGCAGAAAGTAGCTACTGAAGAAACGGCTGATAAAAAGCTATTTACCCTCACAGGAGCTACAGCTTTAGCTATTGATAACCGCTATATTGCTTGTTTTGGTGGAGTGAATGCTTCTCTATTTATAAATACTATCACCGACCTCTATCATATAGGTCGCGATACTACCCTCACCGATGAGGCGCGCAAACAGAAAAACTACGACTATATGGCGCATTATATGACCCAACCTATAGCGTACTATAAGTTTAACCAAGAATGCTATTTGTTCGACACCCATACAAAGCAGTGGTCGGTACTCGATACACAACCTGATTTTGCTCGTGCGGGTGCTACTTTAGTAGGTACTCCCGATGAGTTTTATCTTATCCAAGGCGAACTCAAACCTGGTGTACGCAGCCCTAAAACCTATAAACTTAAAATTTTGTCTAACTAAAAAGCCCTGCTAAATTCCCTTCTTAAGAGGGGATAAGGGAGAATATTATGAAAAACAACAAAATATACCCTTGGATAGTAGTTGCCCTACTGTGGGTAGTAGCACTACTGAATTATTTAGACCGACAAATGCTCTCTACGATGCAGGAGTCGATGAAAATGGATATTAAGGAGCTTACCGTAGGCGATAACTTTGGTCGCCTAATGGGCATCTTCTTACTTATTTACGGATTGATGAGCCCTGTAGCAGGTGTTCTTGCCGACCGTCTCAACCGCAAGTGGATGATAGTAGGTAGCCTCTTTGTATGGTCGGCTGTAACCTATGGAATGGGCTACGCAACTACTTTTGACCAAGTGTACTGGCTACGTGCCCTGATGGGTGTGAGCGAAGCCTTATACTTAGCTACAGCCCTCTCAATGATCGCCGATTACCACAGCTCAAAAACACGTTCGTTAGCGGTGGGTATCCACATGTCGGGGCTCTATGCCGGTCAAGCCTTGGGAGGTTTCGGGGCTACCATTGCCTCTAACTATACGTGGCATACCGTTTTCCACTGGTTTGGTATTGCAGGTATTGTATATGCTGTATTCTTAGTGTTCACTTTGTTTGACATCGAAAGAAAACCCGCTGTTCCTCAACAAGCGACTACAGTTCCTAAAAGTAGTATGGGTCAATCACTTACCCTTGTGTTAGGCACAGCTTCTTTTTGGATATTGCTCTTCTACTTTATGGCATCGAGCTTCCCAGGCTGGGGTACTAAAAACTGGTTGCCTACCCTCTTTTCAAACAACTTAAACGTACCAATGGCAACCGCAGGCCCCATGGCAACCATTTCTATTGCAATTTCGTCTTTCTTAGGGGTACTCATCGGGGGAACCCTCTCCGATCGCTGGGTACAGACAAACATCAAAGCGCGTATCTATACTAGTACTATAGGTTTAGGTCTCACCATTCCTGCTTTGGTATTGATGGGGTTTGGTAGCTCCTACGCTGCAATGATAGGCGCAACTTTGCTCTTTGGTATTGGTTACGGAATGTTCGATACGAATAATATGCCTATCTTATGCCAAATTATTCCACAACAACAGCGTGCTACAGCTTATGGCATTATGAATATGGGAGGCGTATTGGCGGGTTATGCCGTTACCCGAATGCTCGGCTCTTCAAGCGATACTGGTAACTTAGGAGCTGATTTTAGCAAACTATCAGTAATCATCCTAATAGCCATCGTACTGATGCTCATATTCCTAAAACCAAAAAGAGAATTGTGCGGTAAATAATGAACAAATTAGCAAATCGACAAATTAACAAATTTATAATATATGACATTTGAAAAAATCAATGGGCTCATTGTAGCCCCCTTTACCCCTTTCGACAAAAAAGGCGAGGTAAATTTAGAACCAATCGATCAGTATGCTAAACTCTTACAAAAAAATGGATTGATAGGAGTGTTTATCAACGGTTCATCAGGCGAAGGCTATATGATGACGGTTGAAGAACGTATGAAGATAGCCGAGAAATGGGTATCAGTAGCTCCTCAAGGCTTCAAAGTGATTGTGCACTGCGGGGCAACTTGTATCAAAGATAGCTACAAAATGGCACAACACGCCCAAGAAATTGGAGCTTTTGGTATTGGCGCGATGGCTTCTCCTTTCCCCAAAGCGGGTAGAGTTGAAGAGCTTGTAAAATACTGCGAAGAGATAGCTTGCGGAGCCCCTAACTTGCCTTTCTACTTTTATCATATTCCGGTACTCAATGGAGTGTATTTGCCAATGTTGCCTTTCCTCAAAGCAGCCGATGGTCGTATCCCTAACTTAGCAGGTATCAAATATACTTATGAACCGCTTTATGAGTACAACCAATGTATGCTGTACAACAATGGCAAATACGATATGCTCTACGGCTTAGACGAGACGATTCTCAATGCGCTTGTAATGGGCGGAGCTCGTGGCGGTATCAGCGGTACCGGTAGTTATATAGGTAAAGTGTTGGTAGGCATCATCAATGAATACCACAAAGGCAATATTGCTAAAGCAGCCGAGTTGCAAAACTATGCCCAAGATGTGATAAATGTAATCGCCAAATATCGTGGTAACATCGTATGTGGCAAACGTATAATGAAGTTGCTTGGTTTAGACTTGGGTATCAACCGTACGCCTTTCCAAAACATCACCGATGAAGAAGAAGCTATCATTAAAAAAGAATTGGAAAACATCGACTTTTTTAACAGATGTAATCAACTATAAGTTTTTTCTTTTCACTAAAAGAGAAAGAGCCGGCAGCAATAAACTGTCGGCTCTTTCATTATAAAAAATACTAACTATGAACTACTTTAATTGCAATTCATTTACAATCTTTTGGATTTTATCGTCCAAAATCTTTTGAGTTGCTTCAAAAGCATCTACACTGCTCAAAGGCGTATTTACACTGAAATAGAACTTAATTTTAGGTTCTGTACCACTGGGGCGTGCTGCCACACGAGTGCCTTTATCGGTGTGATAGATAAGCACATTCGATTTAGGAACGTCTATATCTTCTACTTTGCCAGTAAGTGGGTGGAATGCCTTAGATGATTGGTAATCACAAATGAGACTTACTTTTTCTCCATTAATTTCTTTCAACGGATTTTCGCGTAAGTCTTTCATCATTTGGGCAATTTCTTCTGAGCCTGAAATACCTTTTTTTACCAAGGAAATGAGATATTCTTTGTAGAAACCGTATTTGGTATAAGCGTGTAGCAATTCTTTGTAGAACGAACTGCCTTTAGCTTTAGCGAATGCTGCAATCTCGCAAGCTAATAGAGTAGCAGTTACCGCATCTTTATCGCGTACAAAATCGCTTACCATATAGCCAAAACTTTCTTCACCACCACCTATAAAAGTGAGCTTAGGGAAATCTTTAATCATTTTGGCAATCCATTTGAAACCTGTAAGTCCTTCTTTGTATTGCACTTTGTAAGCATTAGCAATCGCGTGAACCATAGGGGTCGAAACGATGGTAGAAGCGACAAACTCATTACCTTTAAATCCTTTTTTGCTTTGTTGTTCCAATAGGAAGTCGGTCATCATTACCATTGTTTGGTTACCGTTAAGCAGTACCATTTTGCCGTGAAGGTCGCGAACAGCTATACCTATACGGTCACAATCTGGGTCGGTACCTATTACGATATCCGCTCCTATTGCGTCTGCTTTTTTGAGTGCCAACGTAAGCGCTTCGGGCTCTTCAGGGTTAGGTGATTTTACGGTAGGGAAATTACCATCGGGTACAGCTTGTTCTTCTACGATATGTACATTGGTAAATCCTGCGCGTTTGAGCACATCGGGTACCATTGTAATAGAGGTACCGTGTAAAGAAGTAAAAACAATTTTGAGTTTGTCTTTCTCAGGAGCATTGAAGTCGCCGTGTTTGATAGATGCTTCGGCAAAAGCATTGTCAAGTTCTTTGTCGATGTAGTGAATAAGACTCTCATCGGCGTTGAATTTGATATCTTTGAAGTCGAGTGCTTCAATAGCTTTCATAATATCACCGTCTTCGGGCGGTACGGTTTGTCCGCCGTCTTGCCAATACACTTTATAACCGTTGTATTCTGGTGGGTTGTGAGAAGCGGTAAGCACGATACCTGCTTGGCATCCTAAGTAGCGTACGGTGAAGGATAGTTCAGGAGTAGGACGAAGGTCGGAGAAGAGAAATACTTTTATGCCATTAGCCGCAAACACATCGGCTACTACTTTGGCAAATTTTTTAGAGTTGTTGCGGCAGTCGTGAGCGATAGCTACTTTTATTTCTTGGTTAGGGAAACATTTTTTGAGGTAGTTGCTCAATCCTTGGGTATTTTTTCCTAACGTGTATTTGTTGATACGGTTGGTACCGATACCCATAATTCCACGCATACCTCCTGTGCCAAACTCTAAGTTCTTGTGGAAAGCTTCGTTGAGTTCATCGGGATTTCCATCGATGAGGGCTTGAACTTTACTGCGGGTTTCTGCATCAAAAGTGTCAGAAAGCCACGCTTTTGCTGTGTCAATACTTTTCATAAAATCAATAATAAAGGCTGACTCCTAATTATATATTTTATCAGCGTTGTTTTTCGTTAGCAAAGGTACGAATATTTTTTTAATTAGCAAATCTGTTAATTAGCAAATTTACTAATTTTGAGAATTTTTCAATTCATTCCACCATTCGTATAGCATAAATTCTAATTCCTTTTTTTCTTTCCGTTCTACAAGGCGATGCGCTTCGGGTTTCTCCATTACATAATAAGCCAAAGTGCCTATTTCTTCTTCAGTTAGATGATGTTCGTTCTTGAGGTAGTTATTCATCTCATTTACAATATAGTGTGCTACCATCAAGTTCTTTTCGTTGATAACTTGTTGTTTGATAATTTTTGCTTTACCATTCAGCTGATTGATAATAGCTATAAAATTTATCCCTACATTTCCTACTAATAATTTATAGAGGGTGAGTTTATCTACTTGAAGAATATCTGTATTGGCATATTCTCGTTTTTCTTCCCAAGTGCGCTCTTTGGGGGTATGTTGTAGGATTCCTAAACTTTGAGCAGTTATTTTAGGTCTTTCACTCACACTTACTTCGTCTAAAATAATCGTAACGTCGGTCATTTTTAGAGTGACCAATCGCTGAAAATCCATTTGAGTAAGACTGCGATAGAGAGTTTTCTTACCCACAAAAGTAGCCTTGAGCGTATGTCCTTTTTGAGCTTCTATTGAAAACGAACCTTCTGCATCGGTAGTTGTGTAATGTTGATTGTCGATGTTTTGAATATGTACCCCTTCTATAGGTGCATTATTGTAGAACACCTTTCCTCTAACGCGCGTCGCTTCTTGCCCCCTTGTTACAAAGGAGATGAACAGGAGTAATATGAGGAAAAAATCTCTCATCTGTTGAGTAATCAATTGCTTGCTTGTGCGGCTCGTAATTCATTCCACGCTTCTAAAAGCATAAATTCCATTGGTTTGTTGTCTTTTTTGCGTACAAGCTCGTGAAAATCGGGGCGTTCCATTACAAAATAAGCTAAAATATCTATCTCTTCTTCGTTTAATTTGAGCTCTTTTTGTAGAAAAGGAGCCATATTTTCACGAATATAATGTGCTACAGCCAAGTTCTTTTCGTTAGCTACTATTTTTTTGATAATCTTTTTTTGTCCTGACAAAGTATTTAGAATTGAGACAATACCCAATCCCTTGCTAGCATATAGTCGTTTTTCAGCAAAAGTGCGCTCTTGAGGGGTATGTTGTAAGATACCTAAATCTTGAGCTGATAGTTTGCGATATTGTGAGACTTCTACCTCATCCAATTGGTTTACAGCTACGTTCATTGTGATATTAAGCCCTCCAAAGCCAAAATCGGTTTTGGTAAGTACACGGTATACAGTTTCCATTCCCACAAAAGTAAATTGTAAAGTATGGCGTTCACGCGCTTTAAGGGTAAAATAACCGTTGGCATCGGTAGTGGTGATGGCGTGAGTATAGAGGTTTAGCACGTGTACCCCCGATAGCGGAATTGTGTCGTGCATTACCCTGCCCCGCACCTCTGTCTGTGCCCATACATTGGTACCGTACCAACACAATACAAATATGAATATAAATAATCGCTTCATCGCTTGTTATTTGTTATTTGTTACCTGAATCTGTCCCACCTATTCTTATCGAAACTGTGCTTTTTCCAATACAACATAATGAGGAAACCGATGAGAGCGCCTCCCACGTGAGCAAAGTGAGCGATATTGCCTCCAAAGATAGAGAAACCTGTAAAACCTGAGATGAGGTCTAAGCCTACAAGTATAGGAATAAAATAGCGTGCAGCAATAGGGTAAGGCACGAAGAATAACATCAGTTTAGCATCGGGGAAGAACATAGCAAAAGCCACCAATATACCATAAATAGCCCCTGAAGCGCCTACTGTAGGGGTAGCTATAGCTGCTGCCATATTGTCAAAAGTACTCTTATTGATAATCGTTTCCCACATAGGCAAATATTTTCTGTCGGAAAGAGCACTGATTACTTCTTCGGTTGATACACCTACATTTTGAAGAGCTTCCAATCCTTGATGTACATAGTAATAATTAATTATAGTATGCAGTAAAGCCGCGCCTATACCACAAGAGAAATAGAAGAAGAGAAACTTACCGCGCCCCCATATATTTTCAAGAGGAGTACCAAAAGCCCACAGTGCATACATATTGAACAATAGGTGGGTAAAACCTCCGTGCATAAACATATAGCTCACATATTGCCACCACCCAAAATGAGTATTCTCAAAATAATGAAGTGCCAACAGTTGTGTGAGGTCTATATTTGGAATAAGATGCAGTTCTGTAATGAGTAACAACACTGCATTGATGATAATTAGGTGTAATACTGTTTTTGATATTCTTTCCATATTTAAATTAGCAAATTAGTTAATTAAGTTATCAATTTCATTTGTTGATAAACTGTAGTAAATTCGCTTTCCAAAAGGCGAAATTAACACTTCTTGACAACTAAACAAATTATTTATCAAAGTTTCTTGTTCTTCTTCACTGAGCACCTGCCCTGTTTTTACAGCTAAACTTTTGCATAAGGCTTTAGCAAATGCTTCTTTTTGAGTATTTTCGGTAGTAGGGAGCGCCTCTATATGCTGCTGCAATAGTTCGTTGAAAATATTAGGTATCTCACTATCAGTAAGATGTAAAGGAATGCCACTTACTACTACCTTGTCGCTCTCTATAGCAAACATAAATCCACTGCTTTCAAAGAGATCGCGCAACTGGGTGATTACTTCTAATTCGTGAGGTGCAAAAGATAGTTCGTAAGGAAACATCAGCTGCTGTACTGCTGTGTGAGAAGATTGTAGGTTCTTCATAAAATCTTCAAACAAAATGCGTTGGTGTGCCCTATTGCAGTTGATGATAATGAGTTCTCCTCCCAAAGTAGTAACTAAGTATTTTTTAGCTAATGCGATGATTTTCTTACCCTGATTTTTAGCAGGTTCGGCTTCAAAGAGTGAGCTCACAATAGTTTCAGAAGCCGACGTATCTACCGCCGATTCAATTCCCGTGTACAAACTTTCCCACGAGGCTGTTTTTTTAGGATAATTACCAAAATTGGAGCTACTTCTGCTACTGCTCCGGCTTTCGTACTCTTCTTTAAACGGATTGAAATTGGGGTCTACTTGTATTCTGGGAAATTCAGGGGTTTTATCTTTGTAGTTATACGGAATATCAAAAGTAGGGTCTTTGCTAAAATCGAGTGTAGGAGCAATATTAAACTGACCTAAACTGTGTTTCACTGCCGATTTTAGCAAAGCGTAAATGCTGTGCTCTTCCTCAAATTTGATTTCAGTTTTTGTAGGGTGGATATTGATGTCTATCGTGGTAGGGTCTACCTCTAAAGAGATGAAATACTCTGATTTTTGGTCGGCGTGGATAAGCCCCTCATAAGCGGCTGTAATAGCGTGGTTGAGGTATTGATTTTTCACAAATCGGTGGTTCACCATCAAGAATTGCAAGTTTTTAGTCTTTGCTAAATATTCAGGTTTTACAATAAACCCACTGATTTTCACTAAAGGAGTATCTTCGGCTATGATAGGCACTAATTTTTCATTGGTTTTTCCTCCAAACAGATGCACAATACGTTGGCGGAAATTGGTAGCTGGTAGGTTGAAGAGTTCGTTACCATTGTTGTACAGATAGAAGTGAATGGCGGGGTGAGCTAAGGCAACGCGGTGAAACTCATCGAGTATATGGCGAAATTCCACTGTATCCGATTTTAGAAAGTTGCGACGTGCTGGAATATTGAAAAAGAGGTTTTTCATCGCAATACTCGTACCCGCAGGACATACACAAGGCTCTTGGCGTGTGATTTTACTCCCCTCGATGTGTATTTCGGTACCTAACTCATCCTCAGGGCGTTTGGTTTGCATCTCCACGTGGGCAATGGCAACGATAGAAGCGAGGGCTTCTCCGCGAAATCCTTTAGTTTGCAAGTGAAAAAGGTCTTCAGCTTTTTGTATTTTAGAAGTTGCGTGACGCTCAAAAGCCATACGTGCATCGGTAGTACTCATTCCTATACCGTTGTCTATCACCTGCACAAGTGTTTTACCTGCATCTTTAATGAGCAGTTTTATTTCGGTAGCGCGGGCATCGATAGCATTCTCCAGCAGTTCTTTCACCGCCGAGGCTGGCCGTTGAATCACTTCTCCTGCCGCTATTTGGTTGGCTACGTGGTCGGGTAATAAACGGATTATATCACTCATTCAATTTACAATTATCAATTAACAATTAACATAGTAAAAATAACTAAAAAGCTGTTGCTTACTATGGTTCTCTCTCCTCTTTATAAGGTATTCATATAAAAAATAACAGCCTATATATGTTGAGAATAAACTCCATAATAGTAGAAAATATTGGATGCTTTCTCATCAAAAAAAGTAGCTTTTGTGAATTGCCCCCTTCCCTTCGGGAGGGGGAACGGGGGTAGGCTTTTAAAAACGAATACCCTATCTTATTTATTAAAAATTTTTGCAAATATAAAAAAAGTATTACTTTTGTAGAAAATTATTTTAAAAATGAAACGTCTTTTTTTATATACCATCATCACAATCAGTTTATTATCCTGTGTAAAAGACCCAGTAGAGAATGCTAATTCCTCTATTTTAGGCGCTTCCGACTATACAGGGAATGATGTAGATTTACGCGTACGTGATTTTATTTGGAAAGGGTTGAACGCTTACTATTTGTGGCAAGCCGATGTACAGAATTTGCAAGACAAGCGTTTTGGTTCTCTACCTGATACCAAAGCCGATAAAAACAAAAGTTACACCCAGTTTTTGAAGAGCTTTAGTGATCCTAAGGATTTGTTCTATAATGGCTTACTCAATAATTATAAACGAATAGACCGCTTTAGCTATATCACCGATAATTACACCGATCTCGAAAACCACTTCAAGGGGATTACTGCCAACTTGGGGATGAATTATACGATTGGATTGGTTCAAAAATTAGGGATTTATTTGGCGTATGTGCGCTATGTAGTACCTAATTCCGATGCCGAAAGATTAGGTTTACAACGTGGAGATGTGATATTGAGTGTCAACGGGCAACAACTTACGCGCACTAATGCCCAACAACTGTTGCAAAAAACGCCTATCATCTCTTTTGCTACTTACAGATTTGTGAATGATAAATTCGAACCTACCGGAAAAACCTACACTCTACGCCAAGAACAAACCCCCGAAAACCCTGTGCTCATTCATAAAGTATTCAATAAAGGGGGTAAAAAAATAGCTTACTTAATGTATAATGCCTTTGTAGCCGATTTTGATGAGGCTCTCAACAACGCTTTTGCCGACTTCAAAGCGCAAGGTGTTACCGACCTTATTCTCGATTTGCGCTACAACGGTGGTGGAAGTGTAAGTACAGCTACCTATTTAGCCTCAATGATTACCGGTCAGTTTGCAGGGCAGGTATTTGCCGTTGAACGCTGGAATAGCAAAGTGCAGCCCTATCGAGGAAATTCTCGTGAATATTTCACCGATAACATAGTGAAAGATAGTAGAAAAATAGCAATTAACAGCTTGCGAATGAGCAAGGTATATATCATAACTTCCGAAAATACTGCTTCAGCTAGTGAGTTGGTAATCAATGGGCTAAAACCTTATATCCAAGTAGTACAAGTAGGAGCCACTACTATAGGTAAAAATCAGGGGTCAGTTACAATTTACGACTATATTGATGCGCAAGGAAAAGTGAAAAACCCTAAACACAAATGGGCAATGCAACCTTTGGTGATGAAAATAGAAAACGCTAAAGGGGTAGGCGATTATGTAAATGGTTTGTCTCCTGATATTTTTATAGAAGAAATAGGTAGTAATTTAGGAGTGTTAGGTGATGAAAGTGAGCCGCTTTTAGCTCGTACATTACAAGAAATTACAGGTATTAATACCTCTGGCAGAGCCCCTCTATCAACCGCTAAAACATCTTTTTCCTTTGAAGCGCTCTGCACCTCAACTTCAGGCTACTTCGGCTTAAACGAAATGTACAAATGAATAAATTCCACGAACTAACAATATCCAAAATCACACACCTCACTACTTCATCGGTAATGATTACCTTTGAGGTACCCGAGCTATTAAAAAAAGTATTTAGCTTTGAGGCTGGTGAATACCTTACTCTACAACAAACCATCAACGGACAAAAAGTACGTCGTGCTTATTCCATTTGTTCAGGAGTGAATGAGGATGAATTGAGCGTTGCTGTGAAACGCGTACCCAACGGATTATTTTCTACTTATGCCACTACCCAGCTCAAAGCAGGCGATGTATTAGAAGTGATGCCGCCTATGGGCTCGTTTGTTTTTTTCTACGATATTTTTGGAAATCGCGATATTATGCTTTTTTCGGCAGGAAGTGGCGTCACTCCTATGATGAGTATTGCCAAAACTGCTTTAGCAAAAACCAATATTAAAGTGGTGTTTGTCTACGGTAATAAATCTAAAGAAGAAACCTTGTTTTTTGACGAAATTGAGGCTTTAAAAGCGCAATACCCCGACCGTTTTTTGGTGCATTATGCCTTTAGTCAAGAACCTTGGGGCGACCACTATACAGGGCGTATCAACGATAGAATAGTGAATGAACTTTTTACTAAGTACAAAGATTTCAATTGGGGGCGTTACTACGCTTGTGGCCCTACCGAACTCGTGAAAAACCTCCGTGAAATACTCCTGTTGAGAGGTATTGATAAAGACCGTATTTTCACCGAACTCTTTGAAGCTTCACCCGCCGATGTTGATTACAGCTCCCTGCAAGGCAATGTAGCCATTACACTACAACTCAATGGCAAAACTCATACTTTTGAGAGTGCACGCAACCAAACGCTCCTAAACTCTGCTCTTTTTCGCGGTTATGATGCACCTTACTCCTGCCTCAATGGTGTGTGTAGTAGCTGCATCGGTAAGGTAGAAGAAGGAGAAGCTAAAATGGCAAAAAATGAAGTGCTCAACGACGAACAAGTATCGCAAGGCTATATCCTCACTTGTCAAGCTTATGCGATGACTGATAAAATAAAAGTGAGAATTCCAGGATAAAATCTCTATATATGAAAATTCAGAAAACAGTACAGATACTCAACAAACGTGCTAAGTTTGAATACGAAATTCTCGACAAATACACAGCGGGAATCGTGCTCGTGGGTACCGAAATAAAATCAATAAGGTTAGGAAAAGCCTCTATAGCTGAGAGCTTTTGTGAGTTTAATGACAAAGGTGAACTATTTGTAATCAACTCTACTATCGAGGCCTATGATTTTGGTACGCACTACAACCACCGCCCTAAAACAGAACGCAAATTGCTCTTACAGAAAAAAGAATTGCGCAAACTCAATAAAGAAGTGAAAAATAGCGGACTCACCATTGTGCCGCTCAAACTTTTTATCAACGACAAAGGTTTAGCAAAAATGGACATTGCTTTAGTGCGAGGTAAAAAACTATACGATAAACGCGAAACCATCAAAGACCGCGACAACAAGCGCAATTTAGACCGATTAATGAAACACTAACCTAATACCACAAACCTAAAAAAAATGTATAAAGAATTTAAACAACTCCCCGATGATGCCCGTGTGTGGATATACCAATGTAACCGCAGTTTTACGGAAGATGAACAAGCGCAATTGCGCACTCAGTTAGAAGATTTTATAAGCCATTGGATGGTACACGGCAAGGAATTGCTTTCCTCTTTTGAATTGCGTTACAACCGCTTTATTGTGATAGGAGCCTCTCCTGATGCTCACGGTGTAGGCGGCTGCTCTCTTGATGTTTTAGCGCGTTTCATTCAGGATTTAGAAGCCCAGTACAATGTCACTTTGCTCGATCGTATGAATGTGAGTTACCGTCAAGGGGAACATATTGCATATAAAAACCTCGCCGATTTCAAGAAGATGGTAAAAGATAAAGCTGTATCGGCTCAAACTATAGTATTCAACAATTTGGTAAATACCAAAATAGAATACGAAGAAAATTGGGAAGTGCCTTTAGAAGATAGCTGGCACAACCGTTTTTTGTAATTAGCAAATTAGCAAATGTGAAAATTTGCTAATTTGCTAATTTCTTAAATCAATATATTTGGTTTCGTACTAAATCTTCAAAAGTCTCTGCTTTTCTGATGAGTTTCGCCTCACCATTTTGCCACAATACTTCAGCAGGACGCAAACGTGAATTGTAATTGCTTGCCATTGTATAGCAATATGCCCCTGCATTATGGAAACAAAGAATGTCTCCTTCAGTAATTTCAGCTATTTGTCGGTTAGAAGCAAAAGTATCTGTCTCACAAATATAGCCCACTACCGAATAGAAGCGTTTTTTACCCTCAGGATTAGAGAGGTTTTCAATATAGTGAGTTGCCCCGTAGAACATAGGGCGGATGAGGTGATTAAAACCTGAATCAATACCCGCAAACACAGTGGAAGTAGTTTGTTTCACCACATTCACTTTCACTAAAAAGCGTCCTGCCTCACTTACTAAAAATTTACCAGGTTCAAAAGCCAATGTAAGGTCGCGCCCGTATTCTTTACAGAACTCCGCAAATCGTGTACTCAGGCGTTCGCCTAACTCCTCTATATTTGTTTGTATATCCCCCTCTTTATAAGGCACTTTAAAACCACTTCCAAAATCTATAAATTGCAAGTCCTTAAAGTTCTTTGCTGTTTCAAAGAGTATTTCGGCAGCATAAAGAAATACATCTATATCTAAAATATCGCTACCCGTATGCATGTGGATACCGTTGATGTGCATTTTTGTATTCTCTACAATGCGCAAGATATGAGGAATTTGGTGAATACTAATTCCAAATTTACTATCAATATGCCCCACCGAAATATTGCTGTTACCCCCTGCCATTACGTGTGGGTTGATGCGAATGCACACTGGTACTTCAGGGTGTTGCGTGCCAAACTGTTCCAAGAACGAAAGGTTATCTATATTCAGCTGAACGCCCAAACGCATCGCCTCTTCAATCTCACTCATTGATACCCCATTAGGAGTAAAGATAATTTGTTCAGGAGCAAAACCTGCTAATAAACCTAATTGTACCTCTTGGATAGAAACGGTATCAAGTCCAGCACCTAAACTCTTCATCAGTTTCAAGACAGCAATATTAGAAAGCGCCTTCATTGCATAGTTGATACGCAATTTAGGTATTGAGGCAAAAGCATTGGAAAGACGTTGATATTGACTGCTAATTTTTTCAGCATCATATACATACACAGGATTTCCGTAGGTATGCGCTATATTCAGTAAGTCTTCTGTTTTCATTTTTTATTTTTCTAATTAAGACCGCAAAGGTAGTAATAATTTGGCAATTAGCCAATTTGTCGATTAGTAAATCACTCATAATTAGCTATTAGTTGTTACTTATTTTTTTGGGTTACTAAATCAAAAATAAAATTATAAGAGTCGTTTTTTCAATTTTTTGCTTTATATTTGCACAATGAAAAATAAATCTCAATGTCTCGTAGTTATAAAAAAGCCATTTTTAAAGATAGTGGAATAGGTAGAAAAGCCTATCATCGCATTGTAAGGCGACACAATGGTACAATTCTAAAAACAAAGATAAAGCACAATATTCTTTTAGATAACACTGAAATAGAGATTGAGCTAAAAGATGCTAAGACTATTGTAAATAGCTATAACTATTGTGATTGGAAAACAAATTGGGAACAAAACACTAAATTGAAAAAACTTCTTTCTCGAGAACAATTAAACAAGTGGAGAAGAAAATAAATCTCACAAAAAAATGAAAACCATCTCTGAAATACGCGCAGATTTTCCTATACTCAACCGCACAATCCACAATCGTCCGCTCATCTATTTTGATAACGGTGCGACCTCTCAAACGCCTACCTCTGTGATTGAGGCGATAGTACATTACTATACATACCAAAACGCGAATATCCACCGTGGAGTACACACCCTTAGTCAAGAGGCTACTGATGCTTATGAGCAGGCACGACAGAAACTACAACGCCATTTTAACGCTCGTAAATCTTCCGAAATTATTTTTACAGCAGGTACGACTCACGGCATCAACTTGGTTGCCAATGGCTATGCTGCTCTTATGAAAGACGGTGATGAGGTGATTATTTCGGCTTCAGAACACCATAGCAATATAGTACCTTGGCAGTTGGCTTGTGAGCGAAGTGGGGCTACCCTAAAGGTAATCCCAATGAATGAGCAGGGTATTTGGGATATGCAAGTCTATAGCGGACTGCTTAATGAACGCACACGAGTGGTATGTGTACAACACGTATCAAATGCGTTGGGCAATATACATCCTATTGCTGAAATTATAGCCCAAGCACATTGTGTAGGGGCTGTTGTATTGGTAGATGGAGCGCAAGCAGCTCCGCACCTCCAACCCGATGTGCAAGCCCTTGATGTAGATTTCTATGCTGTATCGGCTCATAAAATGTATGGACCTACGGGCGTAGGTGTACTCTATGGCAAAGAAGAATTATTGTTGCAATTGCCTCCTTATCAAGGAGGAGGAGAGATGATTAAACAAGTGCAATTTGAAAAGAGCACTTATGCTGATTTGCCTTATAAATTTGAAGCGGGTACACCCAATATTTGTGGCGGTATTGCCTTTGGTGCTACTATTGATTACATACACTCCTTAGGTATAGAGGCTATAGCGGCTCACGAACATCAATTGTTAGCTTATGCCATTGAAAAGCTGCAAACTATAGAAGGGATTATCCTCTATGGCAACCCCGATTTAACACAACGTACAGCAGTTATATCTTTCAACTTGCAGGGGGTACACCCTTACGATGTAGGGGTGATTCTCGACCAATTAGGGATAGCAGTACGCACAGGGCACCATTGTGCGCAACCTATTATGGATTTTTATCAAATCCCAGGTACAGTGCGAGCGAGTTTTGCTGTATACAACACTTTTGAAGAGATAGATACTTTCGTGGAGGCTGTAAAAAAAGCTCAGAGGATGCTCTGCTAATTTATGAATCGACTAATTGACTAATTGACAAATTATTACTACCTTTGCCCCCTCAAACACCTAAAATCATTATGGAAGAAGTAAGATATGACGAGGATAGCATTCGCTCTCTCGACCCCTTAGAACACGTACGTTTACGCCCTGGTATGTACATCGGAAAGCTGGGAGATGGCTCTTCAGCTGATGATGGTATCTATGTGCTCCTCAAAGAAGTAATAGATAATAGCATCGACGAGTTTATAATGGGTGCGGGTAAAACCATCGACGTAAAAATCAACGATAATAAAGTGGAAGTACGCGATTATGGTCGTGGTATCCCTTTAGGAAAAGTAGTAGATGTAGTTTCTAAAATGAATACAGGGGGTAAATATGACTCTCGTGCGTTTAAGAAATCTATCGGACTCAATGGAGTGGGTACTAAGGCCGTGAATGCTCTTTCGGCTTACTTCAAGGTAGAATCGATACGCGATAATCAATCAAAATCAGCATCTTTTGAAAGAGGTATTTTAAAAGAAGAATCTCCTATAGAAGAAAGTACTAAAAGACGCGGTACAGGAATCGTTTTCATTCCTGATGATACCATCTTCAAAAACTTTAAATTTCGCAATGAGTATGTGGTGCGTATGCTCAAAAACTACGTATACCTCAACCCAGGGCTCACAATCAACTACAACGGCGAAAAGTTCTATTCTGAAAACGGACTTCGCGACCTTTTAGCTGAAAATAACAACGAAGAAGATTTCCTATACCCTATCATCCACCTCAAAGGCGAGGATATAGAGGTCGCTATTTCACATAGCAAAACCCAATACAGCGAAGAGTACTACTCATTTGTAAATGGACAAAACACCACGCAAGGAGGTACGCACCTCAACGCTTTCAAAGAGGCCTATGTGAAAACCATTCGCGATTTCTACAAAAAGAATTTCGACCCTTCAGATGTGCGTAAATCTATCATCGCAGGGCTTTCTATCAAAGTAATGGAACCTGTGTTCGAGAGCCAAACAAAAACCAAATTAGGTTCTACCGAAATGGGTGAAGGAATGCCTACAGTGCGCACTTATATCAATGACTTCATAAGCCGAAATTTAGATGATTTCTTGCATAAAAATAATGAAATTGCCGATGCTATCTTGCGAAAAATTATGCAAGCACAACGCGAACGCGAAGAATTGGCAGGTATTCGCAAATTAGCCAAAGATAGAGCTAAAAAAGCAAACTTACACAATCGCAAACTCCGCGATTGCCGTGTGCATCTCACTGATACCAAAGATGAACGCGCTCTTCAAAGTACCTTGTTCATCACCGAGGGGGATTCAGCATCGGGGTCTATCACCAAGTCGCGTGATGTAACTACCCAAGCAGTCTTTTCACTGCGCGGTAAGCCGCTTAATACTTACGGGATGACCAAGAAAATAGTGTATGAAAATGAAGAGTTCAACCTTTTGCAAGCAGCTTTAAACATCGAAGATTCTATGGACGACCTCCGTTATAACAATATCGTAGTCGCCACCGATGCCGATGTAGATGGTATGCACATTCGCTTGCTACTTATCACTTTCTTTTTACAATTCTTCCCAGAAATCATCAAAGAGGGACACCTATATATATTGCAGACACCTTTATTTCGTGTGCGCAATAAGCAACAGAAGATATACTGCTATAGCGAAGAAGAAAAACAAGCCGCTATAGAAAAACTCAAAGGAAAACCTGAAATTACCCGATTTAAAGGATTAGGTGAAATCTCTCCTGATGAGTTTAAAGATTTCATAGGTGAAGATATCCGTTTAGATCCTGTGATGATGGATAAATCTATTCATACTGAGCAGCTTTTAGAGTTTTATATGGGTAAAAATACTCCTGATCGCCAAGAGTTTATTATCAACAATCTAAAAGTAGAAATCGATAATTTCGAGTAAAATAAGGTTGTAGTACGACGGTTAAACGATTTTTTTCATCTGATAGTAATAAAGTTTACAACGAATATACCATAACATACAATTGAAAATCAGATTTTTGTGATATTAAAATTTTGTTTGTTTGATAATTATTTGTATCTTTGTAGCAACTTTTTCTTATAAAAGACTATTTAAATGAGAATTTTTAAGTACTACCTATTATTAATGGGATTGTATAGCACCTCATTACAAGCTCAAATCATTTTTACTGAAAGCCTTGCCCCTGCAATTGACACGACAAAGGTGTGGCAGGGGAGCATTGCACCTGAAATAAATTTTAAAACAGAGAAAGACAATTTTTTTCAAGTGAAAAACAATACCAATGTGAGTATTCTGCTAAGTAATAAAAAGGCTTTTACACTTCTCAATCAGATAGAGATTACTACTATTGGCAATACTGTGAATGTGAGTAATGGTTTTATACATATTGAATACCGTTATTTAGCCAAACCAAGATGGGAAATATATCCTTTTACTGAAGCTGTATGGGTACCCAGTAGAGGATTGCTATTGCGTATTGCTTCAGGAGGGCAATCGCGTTATCACTTTGTGCAATCAGAGCATTTCGTTTGGACAGGAGGTATTGGTTTTTTTTATGAATATGAGAAGTGGAATATGGATGGCGTACCTAACCTTACAGTACCCAATGAAACACGTGAGCAGCAAACCATCAAAGCGCGTTTTGCAATGGGGTTAAAAGTAATCTTTACCGAAAAATGGAACTTCACTACCAGCGGCTACTTACATTCACGTTTAGACAGCAATGTAAAGAATCCGCGTTTTGCCTATAGTTTTGACCTCAAACATCACTTTAACGAACATTTTGGAGCATGGCTCTCTTATCAAGCAATCCAACACACTAAACCTATCTTCCCTATCAAAAAACTCTACGCTGTAGTAACAGGAGGCATTTTCTTTACGTGGTAAATTATTAATCTTTTGTTTTATTCTTCTTCGTTTGCCACACGATGCCCCCTACAAGCCATAACATTAATAATATAGCACCTACTAAACTGAGACTACTACCTGTTTTTACTATTTGAGGTTCAAAAGCAAAACGTATTTCGTGTTTGCCAGCGGGTACAGAAAGCGCTCTCAAAGTATAGTTTACACGATAAATAGGCACTTCTTTGCCATCGATAGTAGCTTTCCAGCCGTGAGGGTAGTACATTTCGGAGAAAACTGCCAAACCATTGTGAGGATTGTTACTTTCGTATATCAGTTCATCAGGACGTACATTTTTTAGTGTAATCACTGCAGTTGTATCAACAGTGTATTGTGTGGGGAGGGTTGTTTTCAAATCATTGGCTGTTGCCAAAGCTTCTTGAGCAGGTTTAAATTTCTCTAAAGCCTGCATTACCTCATCATCATTATTTTTTAAACTGAGTTGTTTTACAAACCACGCACTGCCTAAAGCATCATCATTATGTATGGGTTGCATTTGTCCTTCTTGGTTACGCAAAATTATATATTTCACGTTCAGCATATTGAGGACTTCCATATTACCTTTAGCGATTTGGTAATCAAAAAGTTCCTGCAAGCGTTTGGGTTTGGCAGCGTGATAGCCTCCAATAGAATGGTGGAAATACGAAGTGCGTGCCCCATTGATCCCCACTTGAGGTTCATAAACACGATAATAACTCTTATCTTGCAGAATTGCTCTATCAGCAGCGGTTTCCTCGAAAGGATTTTCTATTTGGTATTTATCTACAAAACTATCTTTATTCACATAGCGTTTGGCTACCCCTCCCAAATCAAAGAAAAGCAAGACTAAAAGTGCAATTTGCATTCCCCTAAGTGGGATTTTTTTGTATTGATAGAGAAACAAAGCTAAAGCAGTAAGGAGGAAAAGCACTGTACTTCTCAACACATCGGCGGTATAGATGCTCTTGCGGTCTTCCACTATAGCTTGAAGTATTTGTTGGTTTGCATAGTAACTATCGTTAGCGCCTTGAAAGTCTAAGAATCCTTTGGCTAACAAAAGTACTCCCATTAATCCTAAGCAAATATAAAGGGTGTGAAGTAGGTATTTTTTGCGTTGTTCTTCTTCTGTTTTAAGGAATTGTTGCAGTCCGACGATTGCCAATATAGGCACACAGAGTTCCAAGAGCACTTGTATAGACGATACGGCTCTGAACTTGTTGTAGAGCGGAAAATAGTCAATCATAAAATCGGTAAGGATACCAAAATTTTTACCCCAAGAGAGCACAAGAGCCATTAATGAACCTGCCAAGAGCCACCATTTGAGTCGGTTTTTCACTACAAAAAGAGCTAACACAAAGAGGAAGAACACTACTGCACCTATATAGGCAGGAGCGGCTACCAAAGGTTGGTCACCCCAATAGGTAGGTAAATGTTTTGTTTCGTTGAGAGCTTGTTCAGGAGGCGCTCCTAATTGCAATAAAACTTCGTAAGTATGAGAATCTTTACCTAAATCTTCACCGTTAGAGCCTCCTAATAAGCGAGGCACAATGAGGTTCAGCGATTCGGTGATACCATAACTATATTCGGTGATATAGTCGTGAGAGAGTCCGCTACTTTGTTTTTTAGGCGTTCCTTCTGGAGTAAAAGTGAGTGTAGATTTACTGCGCGTACTCCAATCGGCATATTCGCTGGTAGTGAGTAGCAGGGTAGCATTGGCGAGCACGCTCACCACCACAGCCCCCACAAGTACAGCAGTTGCTTTTGCAAAATCATTGAGTTGTTTATCTTTAACAGCTTTATAGAGCAATCCAGCGCCTAAGAGCAGTACTAAAAGAAGTAGGTAGTACGTCATCTGGAAGTGGTTGGCAGAGAGTTCTAAAGCCAAAGCCACTGCTGTGAGCAAGCCTCCCCAAAGGTATTTCCGCTGAAAAACCATCAAGATACCCGCCAATACGGGTGCAAAATAAGCAATAGCGTGTGCTTTAGAGTTATGTCCTGCCTCTAAGATGATAATCAGGTAAGTAGAAAGCCCAAAAGCAATAGCCCCCAAGAAAGCATTTTTGTAATCTACTTTGAGCACCAAGAGCAAAATATAAAACCCTACGAAGTATAAAAAGAGGTAATCGGCAGGACGTGGCAAGAAGCGTAGTGTCCTATCCAATTGTTTTACAAGGTCGTTAGGGTACTGCGCCCCCAATTGATAGGTAGGCATACCACCAAAGGCACTATTCGTCCAATAGGTTTCTTTGTTTTCTGTTTGGCGGTAGTCGTTGCGTTCTTTTGCCATACCCGTGTACTGAGCAATATCACTTTGGAATATGCCTTTCCCCTGCAATACGGGATAGAAAAAAGCGAGCGCAATGACTGCGAATAGCGCAATTATAACAATGTGGGGGGTAATTTTCTTTGCCATTGTGAATTAAATTTCTTCGTAATCGATATATTCGCCTACTTGCTTGGTAGCTTGAGGGTTTTTAGAATGAGGATTGTTATTGATAATTGTTTGTTCTCCAGCTTGTCGCTGAGAGCGATTTTGCTGGTAAGCATTTTGTTGGTATTGATTTTGAGCGCGTTCAAATTCCTTTTGCATTCTTTGGCTCATCCGAGTGAGGAAAAAGCGCATTATAGAAGGAGCAAAAGCGCGCATAAGGATTCTTATCCCCAAGAATATCAATATAATAATCAGGATTGTTCGTATAAATCCTGTGAAAGAAGCTTCTGCCATCATTTCTATTTTTTTAGTTTCATTGGGGCAAAGGTAGAAAGAAATTAGCAAATTAGCAAATTTATAAATCTCAGTATATTTTTGTTCGTTATTCATTGTTAATTATCAATTATTTTCTACCTTTGCCACATCAAAATATAAAACGAAGAAATACAATGAATATCCAACAACTTACCGACCTTACTACGCAGGTGCGTAGAGATATCCTCAGAATGGTTCACAAAGTAAATTCAGGACACCCAGGAGGCTCTTTGGGCTGTGCCGAATTTCTCGTTTGCCTCTACAACGAGGTAATGGACATAAAACTTCCTTTTACAATGGACGGCAAAGACGAGGATTTATTTTTCCTCTCTAACGGACATATATCTCCCGTATTTTACAGCGTATTAGCCCGCCGTGGCTTCTTCCCTATAAGCGAACTAAATACTTTCCGCTTGCTCAACTCACGCTTGCAAGGACACCCTACTCCTCACGAAGGTTTGGAAGGCGTACGCGTGGCTTCAGGCTCCTTAGGACAAGGTCTTTCGGTTGCCATTGGGGCAGCTCTTGCTAAAAAACTCAACGGCGACAAGCACCTTGTATATACTCTTCACGGCGATGGCGAACTACAAGAAGGACAAATATGGGAAGCCGCTATGTACGCAGGCGGTAAAGGGGTAGACAACCTCATCGCTACAGTTGATTACAACCACAAACAGATTGACGGTCCTACTGATGTTGTAATGCCTTTAGGTAACCTTCGCGCTAAATGGGAAGCCTTTGGCTGGCAGGTAATCGATATTGAAAAAGGCAACGATATTGCTTCTATCTTAAAAGGATTGGCAGATGCCAAAGCCTTAACCGGCAAAGGTAAACCCGTGTGTATCTTGCTCCACAGCGAAATGGGGAATGGCGTAGACTTTATGATGGGCACTCACGCTTGGCACGGCAAGGCTCCTAATGACGAGCAATTGGCTAAAGGTCTAGCACAGAACCCTGAAACGTTGGGCGATTATTAATTAGCAGATTAGCAAATTAGAAAATTAAAAATTGATATTTATGGCTGAAATTACTGAAAGATTAGCTGATAGTGAAGAAAAAGAAGAGCTTTTAGCTTTGAAAGAAAAAGCTATTGACTTGCTAAAAGAAAATAATTTCGCTTGTGATGAAAGCAATCCTAAAGAAGTAGCTACTTCTTTAAGACATTTTATTGATGCTTATAAAGAGCAAAAAGTTACTACCGATACCTTAGCATACGACAAGGTAGATTTAGCTTATGGTTTAGGAGAATTATTTGCTAATGCAGTAATGAATTTCTATCAATGGGAGTATTTCTATCTTGATAAAGGCAACGATGTCGCTGGTTTTGCAGTAGTAAATCCTAATAAAAAATGGTATATCTTTGTTCATCATTATCTCTACGATTTACTTTTTGATGAAGAAAAGGAAAACAACCTATTACTAAATTTCAATATGCTTGAAGCAAGTGTATTAACACCTTATGAAAAACCTAATCAAAAGTATATAGGGTTAAGTTAAGAATTATACGTAATATAAACTACTTTGTCAAAGTCCTTAAAGCCTACCGTGCTACGGTCTTTGGCAAAGTTTTTTTATTATTAAAGAAACTATGTACAAAATTGCTACTTGGAATGTTGAGCGTCCTAAAAAAGGAACTCAAAAAACAGCTCTTGCCATAGCAAAAATTGAAGAACTCAACGCCGATGTTTTAGTACTTACTGAAAATGCTACTAGTATATCATTAACGGAATTATATCCGTTTTCTGTACATTCTTTAGCTTATGAAAGAACTCCTGAAGAACATTGGGTTTCTATCTTCTCTAAATGGCAAATCACTGAACAAATACAAACTTTCGACAACTACCGAACAGCTTGTGCTGTAATAAAAGCACCTTTTGGGGATATTACTGTTTTTGGGACAATTATTCCTTACCATCAAGCAGGAGTATCAGGAGTTAGGTATGGAAATTTAGGGTATAAACAATGGGAATATCACGAAAAAGACTTGCACCAGCAGGCTAAGGATTGGCAACGTATTACAGAAGAAACTCAAAACCCTTTATGGGTAGTGGGTGATTTTAACCAAAGCCGATATAACCATCAAGGATATGGCACTGAAAAAGTAAGACAACTACTTTCTGATTATCTCAAGAAACTAAATTTAACTTGCGTAACAGAAGGAGACCTCTCCCCTTTTCTACACCCTGATCCTATTAAAAACAAGATAAGAAATAACATAGACCATATTTGTATTTCCAATTCCTTTATCAAAGAAATGAAAGAATATCAAGTAGGAGCTTGGGATCATTTCAATGAAGAGGGAAAATATATGTCCGACCACAATGGAGTTTTTATTAGTTTTGAGATTTAAAATTTGTCAGTAAAGATATTTTAATTATTTTTGCATAAGAAAAGAGCAAATCAGCTTATCGCTACGAAAGTAGAGGAAAGTCTGGACACCACAGAGCATCATAGCGGGTAACACCCGTCCGCCGCGAGGCGAGGACAAGTGCAACAGAAAGAATGTATGGGTAATGCCATAGTGAAATCAGGTAAACTCTATGAGGTGCAACGCCGCGTAAACCAGCGTTTGAGGGTTGCTCGCCCGATGTTGGAGGGTAGGCGGTTAGAGCTAATGAGCAATCATTAACCGAGATAAATGATAAGCACTTATCAGCAATGATAAGTACAGAATCCGGCTTATGATTTGCTCTTTTTTTATGGTCTAAAAGAAAAGGGGAGGCTGTCCGAAAAGTTTAGTTTAAACTTTTAAGGACAGCCTCTTTTTTATCAAATTATCTAATTTAAATCTATTTACAATTGATAAGTTGTTTGAGCGCGCTCATTTCCTTATACTTTTCACGGGCCTCCCCAGCAGGATAACCAAAGTAAGTTTGTCCGCCCTCTAACGATTTAGAAATACCACTTTGGGCTAAAATCACTGCTTTTTCACCTATGGTGATTCCGCTGGTCATTCCCACTTGCCCCCAAATAGTTACTTCGTTTTCTATCACTACACAACCTGCAATGCCTGTTTGTGAAGCGATGAGGCACTTCTCGCCTACTACCGTATCATGCCCTATGTGCACTTGGTTATCTATCTTAGTTCCTTTCTTGATAGTGGTATCACCTGTTACTCCTCTATCAATGGTACAAAGGGCACCTAAATCAACATTATCTTCAATTACTACACGACCGCCAGACTTGAGTTTATCAAAACCTTCAGGGCGTTTTTTGTAATAAAAAGCATCTGCTCCGAGCACTGTACCGGCGTGAATAGTTACATTATCACCTATTACACAATCATCGTAAATACTCACATTGGAATGGATACGACAGTTATTACCTATTACTACATTGTTACCCACAAAAGTACCTGGTTGTACTACTGTATTTTCACCTATACGAGCTGAAGGTGCTATGAGTGCTGTTGCTTTTTGGAAAGGTTTAAAAAAATCGGTGAGTTTATTGAAATCGCGAAAAGGGTCATCGGAGATTAAAAGAGCTTTCCCTTCCGGACATTCCACTTCTTTATTAATTAGTACAATGGTAGCCTTAGAGTGCAAAGCTTTTTCGTAATACTTAGGATGATCTACAAAAACTATATCACCAGCTTGTACGACGTGAATTTCGTTCATTCCAAGTACTGGAAAATCTTTTGCTCCGACGTATTTTGCATTGATAATAGTCGCTATTTGTTCAAGAGTATAAGGTTGTGGGAAGCGCATAATTAGTCTTTCATTCTTTCGACGTAAGTACCTTTTTCAGTTTCTATTTTAATACGGTCGCCTTCGTTGATGAAAAGAGGTACATTGACAGTAGCTCCTGTTTCGACAGTAGCAGGTTTGGTGGCATTGGTAGCGGTATTACCTTTAACACCAGGTTCTACGTGTGTAACAGTGAGGATAACATTAGCAGGCATTTCTACTGAAAGAGGAGTTTCGTCTTCGGCATTGAAGATTACCATCACAGTTTCACCTTCTTTAAGCAAATCGGGGTAATCGAGCATATCTTTACGGATGTGCACTTGGTTGAAGTCGTCGTTATTCATAAATACGAATTCATCACCTTCGGCATATAGATATTGGAAAGAGCGAGTTTCGACACGTACATCTTCAATTTTGTGACCGGCAGAGAAAGTGTTGTCGAGGATTTTACCTGTGGTAACACTTTTGAGTTTGGTACGCACAAAAGCAGGACCTTTACCTGGTTTTACGTGTAGGAATTCAATGATTTTGTAGATATCGTGATTGAAGCGAATGCACAATCCTTTTTTAATGTCTGCGGTTGTTGCCATTTATTTTATTTTAAGTTATTTGTTTTTAGTTTTAAGTTCTTAGTCTTTTATTAATTCACCGTGATAGCCTTTCATAATGCCGTGTTGAGAGCGACGGACAAATTGCAAAATTTCATCGCGTTCGACGGTAGCTTCCATTTCGGCTTCTATATAGTCCAAAGCGTGAGAAGTACTAAGTTTTTTTTGGAATAGTACGCGGTAGATATCTTGTATTTCGCGTATTTTCTCGGTAGTAAAGCCACGGCGATGTAACCCTATAGAGTTGACTCCAACATAAGAGAGAGGGTTTCGAGCAGCCTTCACATAAGGAGGAACATCTTTGCCTACAAGTGAACCGCCAGTTACAAAGGCATAACTCCCAATAGAGCAAAACTGATAGACAGCCGTCATACCAGCCATCACAGCACAATTACCAACAGTTACGTGCCCTGCAAGAGTAGTACCGTTAGAGAAAATACAATTATCACCAACAATGCAATCGTGAGCGATATGAGAGTAAGCCATTATTAGACAATTATTACCGACTACGGTTTTCATACGATCGACGGTACCTTTGTTGATAGTTACGCACTCTCTAATAGTAGTATTATCACCTATGTGAGTAGTGGTTTCTTCACCTTTATACTTGAGGTCTTGTGGAATGGCAGAGATAACAGCTCCAGGGAAAATTTTGCAGTTTTTCCCGATACGTGCGCCCTCCATAATGGTTACGTTAGGTCCTATCCAAGTGCCTTCACCTATTTCTACATTTTTACTAATTGTAGTAAAAGGTTCAATCACTACATTTTTAGCGATTTTAGCATCGGGGTGGACATAAGCTAAAGGTTGAATCATATACTTTTATTTTACTTTAACAATTTGAGCCATCAGCTCAGCTTCGGTAGCTAACTTGCCATTCACATAAGCGTAGGCTTGCATGTGACAAATACCACGGCGAATAGGGGTTAGCAATTCTAATTTAAATATAAGGGTATCCCCTGGTACCACTTGTACCTTGAACTTCGCATTATCGATTTTCATAAAGTAAGTGAGGTAGTTTTCGGGGTCGGGGACGGTACTGAGTATCAAGACACCTCCGGTTTGAGCCATTGCTTCAATTTGGAGTACTCCAGGCATTACAGGAGCTCCGGGGAAGTGCCCTACGAAGAAAGGTTCGTCCATTGTTACGTTCTTTAAGCCCACGACATGTTTATCGGAAAGTTCAAAGATTTTGTCGACCAACAAGAATGGTGGACGGTGAGGTAACAATTTCATTATATCAACAGTGTTGAGCAAGGGAGGTTGATTGATATCTATAGAAGGAACGTTGTTACGACGTTCATTTTTTATAATCTTAGAAAGTTTCTTAGCAAATTGGGTATTGGTGAAGTGCCCAGGTTTAGTAGCAATCACTTTTCCGCGAATGCGTGTACCTACCAAAGCCAAATCGCCTATTACATCTAATAGTTTATGACGAGCAGCTTCGTTAGGGTAATGCAAAGTAAGGTTATCAAGCACTCCGTTAGGTTTTACAGAAATATTATCTTTGTTGAAAACCTTTTTGAGTTTTTGCATTGTACTATCAGAGATTTCTTTATCTACATAAACAATAGCGTTGTTCAAATCTCCACCTTTAATCAAACCGTGGTCGAGCAAGGCTTCAAGCTCGTGCAAGAAACTAAAAGTACGAGCATCGGCTATTTCGGTTTTAAATTCGGAAAGTTTATTGAGGTAAGCATTTTGAGTACCCAATATTTTAGTACCGAAATCTACCATTGTAGTCACTTGGTATTCCTCGGCAGGGATGAGAGTAATCTCACTACCTGTTTCTTCGTTTACATAAGTAATTACTTGTTTTACTATATACTCATCTCGTTCGGCATCTTGAGGAGTGATACCTGCTTTTTCAATAGCTTCTACAAAGTATTTAGAGGAACCGTCCATAATAGGAGGTTCAGAGGAGTTGAGCTCAATAATCACATTATCCAAATCCATACCGACGAGCGCTGCTAAGATGTGCTCACAAGTTTGGATTTTCACCCCTTTTTTTTCTAAGACTGTGCCACGTTCAGTACTTGCTACATAGGTAGCATCCGCTTCGACAACAGGGTTTCCTTCTAAATCGGTACGTACAAAGGTAAAACCATTGCCTACTGAAGCTGGTTTAAGCACCATTTTTACTTGTTTACCAGTATGTAACCCGATGCCTTCTAAGGTAATTTCTTTGGATAAAGTATTTTGCTTTATCATAGTGTATTTATTTTAATTTTTTTTCTAATTCTTCTAAGCGTTTAAGCAAGTTAGGTAATTTCCTAAAAATTACATAAGCTTTGTTGTATTCGGCGTGCCCTAAGGCGGGAGAACCTTGTATAGCTTCATCATCTTTAAGGTTGCGACCTACCCCTGTTTGGGCTTGTATTTTCACGCGATTGCCTATTACTAAGTGACCTACGATTCCCACTTGACCACCTATCATACAATTTTCGCCTACTTTAGTTGAGCCAGCGATACCTGTTTGGGCGGCAATGACTGTATTTTTACCTATTTCTACATTATGAGCAATGTGTATTTGGTTGTCCAACTTTACTCCCTTACGAATGATAGTAGAGCCTAAAGTTGCACGATCTATAGCTGTTTCTGCACCTATATCGACAGAGTCTTCAATCACGACATTGCCTATTTGTGGGACTCTACTGAATTCTCCTTTTTCATTAGGTTGGAACCCGAATCCATCGGCACCTAACACTACTCCACTGTGGAGCATACAATCTTTACCTATGACAGTTTCGGAATATATTTTACAGCCTGCAAAAATAGTAGTCCCCTCACCTACTGATGAGTTATCACCTATATAAGTATTGGGATAGATTTTTACATTATCGTTTATCACTACATTTTCGCCAATATATACAAAAGCTCCTATATATACGTTTTGTCCTATTTTAGCAGATGGAGCGATAAACGAAGGTTGCTCTATACCTACTTTATTCATTTTCACTTGATTGTAGAACTCTAAGAGTTTAGTAAAAGCAGCATAAGCATCGTCTACTCTCACTAAGGTTGCTGATATTTTATCTTCAGCCTCAAAGTCCTTATTTACAATCACTATGGATGCCTGAGTGGTATAGATAAAATGTTTATATTTAGGGTTTGCCAAAAAAGATATACTCCCTTCACTTCCCTCTTCAATTTTTGAAAGTTTATAGACTTCAATTTGGGGATTTCCTTCTACTTCGCCGCCGAGTACATTGGCTATTTGTAATGCTGTAAATTTCATTTAATTAGTTTATAATCAAAACGATATAGGAGTATATTTATATGTTTTCACCTTGTAAAAAGGTTATTTTTCGCAACAAAAGTATAAAAATTATTTTATATAGCACTCATTTTACTATTTTTTTTCTCTATTGAGTAATTTTACCTTCTCTTTTTTCGCCTTATTTTGGATAGCAAATGTAGTATCGTTCGGTTACTTGAGAGAGGGGTTCTAAGTTGATAGCTTCAGAGGTTTTACTGAGATCTACTACTCTACCGTTTTTAGTGAGTATTTTTATAATTTCATTTTCGGGGTTATAAGCTCTGTTAGTCATCACTCCTGTAAAGACAAAGTACTTCATATCTTTTTCATCTACTCCTTTGGCAAGTGATAGTTTTTGGAGTCTTTTTATCTTTTGCTCTTCAAAATCGTTTAAGCGGACTTTTATTTTCAGTAAATCGCGGTTAAGCAACATTTTGCTGAGTTTAGAGAGCACTACATCGGGGTGGAACTGCCATTCTTTCATTGCTGAAATAATATCTGTATCGTCTAAACGGGCGAACATCTCAAGTACTTCGTGTGAAAAATTATCTTTGGATATTTTGTTTTTCACGAAGAAAGCTAAAGCGGTGGACATAGTGAGTTTTTGACCTTGTTGTACTAATTCCTTAGCACGATTGAGCAATCTAATTAATATTTGTTCGGCGGCTACGCTGGTTTTGTGCAAATACACTTGCCAATACATCAATCGTCGGGCTATCAGGAATTTTTCGACAGAGTACAAGCCTTTTTCTTCGACTACTAATTCGTCGTTGCGCACGTTAAGCATTGAGATAAGGCGTTCAGAATTGATATTCCCTTCGGCAACTCCTGTATAAAAACTATCGCGTTTGAGGTAATCGGCTCTGTCCATATCTAACTGCCCCGAGATGAGTTGATGCATAAACTTACGAGGGTAAGTACCTTGAAATATTGCTATAGCGGTATCTAATTTGCCATTGAATACATTGTTAAGCTCTTGCATAAAGCGCAACGAGATTTCCTCGTGAGAAATACCTTCGACAATGCTGTGTTCCATTGCGTGAGAAAAAGGTCCGTGCCCTATGTCGTGCAACAATATGGCAATATAGAGTCCTTCAGCTTCTTTTTCAGAGATTTGTATTCCCTTGAAACGGAGCATCTCTACTGTTTTCTGCATTAAGAACACACACCCCAATACGTGCTCAAAACGAGTGTGTTTAGCCCCAGGGAACACCAAATACGAAAGTCCCATTTGGTTAATGCGTCTGAGTCGCTGGAAATAGGGGTGCTCAATAATGTCGAACACCAGAGTGCTGGGGATATGGATAAACCCATAAATAGGGTCGTTGATAATTTTTAGCTTATTTCTTGACCGCATTGAACTGTTTGTTTTTTAACCACTCGGCAGTAGCTTGATAAGTACCAATACAAGCATCGGCTTGTTCTTTGTTCACATTATTTTCTTTTATTTGCTCATAAAACAAGGGATACTCTTGTGAGGGTTGTTCAGTTTCTTTGTGCAAACTGTATTGAGTGGTTTTTCTCAAAGGTGATATAATAGTGAGTTTATCGGGGGTTAAGTAACCTAAATCTTGATAAGTAGCAATATAAGCACGCGGTTGATAGCCTTCTTTTAGTACATCTTGCCCTATAAATTTAGATGTATAACTAAAGTTAAGCAAGCCCATTACTGTAGGCATTACGTCTATTTGTGATATCATTGTATCTACTTTTTTAGGAGCGATAAAATCGGCAACAATAAAACAAGGGATGCGATAGCCATCTAAAGGCAGTTCGGTGCTACCTGCACTCGATGCACAATGGTCGGCTACAATCACGAAAAGAGTATTTTTGTACCATTCTTGTTGTTTTGCCATCTCAAAGAATCGCTTGAGCGCATAATCGGTATATTTTACTCCACCTGCACGTCGTTTTTCAGTAGGAGGGATATCAATTTTACCTTCAGGATAAGTAAAAGGGCGGTGATTGCTCACGGTCATCCAGTGATTGAAGAATGGTTTGCCAGCTTTAGCTTGTTCATTCATCACCTTTATAGCTTTGTTTGCCATATCTTCATCGCAAACGCCCCAAATATTAGAGAAAGTAACTTCTTCGGGTGCAAAGCTCTTGCTATCTACAATATCGTAGCCATTACCAGTGAAGAAATCCTTCATATTATCAAAATAACTATCGCCTCCATAGAGATATTTCACATCATAACCTTTACTTTTGAACACGCTACCTGTGGTAAACTTATTTTTATTATCCTTACGCTTCACCACGCTTTCCCCTGGAGTAGGTGGTATGCAAAGGGTTAGGGCTTCCAATCCTCTCACAGTACGGTTACCTGTAGCATACAAATTAGTAAAAAACAAGCTGTTATTAGCTAAGCTATCCAAGAAAGGCGTACGATTATCAGTATTACCATACATTGTAAGGTATTCTGCTGAAAGACTCTCTACTGAAATAAGGAGCACATTGTGGTGTACTTCGGTAGTATCGCCTACAATTTTTCGTTCGAGGGCAGGCGCATTGAGTTGTTTAAGCACAATACTTTCAGCTTCTTTTTCTGGCAAGGTAGGATAAAACTGAAAGAAGTCTAACTCACTATGAGTAAAAGCGTAATAAAACTTGTAAACACCATTGCTTTGTATTTCTTGAGCAAAAGTATTTTCGGCACTAATGGTATCAAGTCGTGGCAAACTCCACATTCCTACAAGAGCAAGCAATAAATAGACTATGAACAATGCAGTTTTTTCCAACAGTGTAGGGATAGTTTTTAAAACGCTCTTAGTTTTTATAAATAAATAAATGGTAATAGCCAAAACTACGACAAACACTCCTGAAAACAAAGGTACTATAGGGTAGCTCTCCATTATATTACCTATCACTTCATTGGTATAAATAAGGTAATCTACTGCAATAAAGTTATAACGAATCCCGAACTCATTCCAAAAGAAATATTCGCTTACTGCATTCATCACTATGGCAAATACATAGATAGCCAACGTAATAAAATACAATGCATTGCGCAGTTGGGCTCTGTACTTAGGTAAAAAGAGCAAAAGAGCAAAACACAACGTTTTAAAGCCGAAGAAAGCTAATGCGATTTCGGGAATCACACCTCCATATTGTGCAAATATATTGTTAGGATAAAACTGTATATAGAGTAGTATGAGGATAAATGCTCCTAAAATAATGCCTCCGTAAGGTTTTTTGTACTTTACATTAGCAATAAATAGGAAATAAAGCATTAAAATACTACTTGCCAATACTATCACAAAAGCGTCGGATAGTAAGCCTATGAAAAGCATCTTAAACACACTCCACACCGAAAATGTGGTAGCAGTGATAGGGTGCAGCATAAAGACAATGCGTATCACAAACGATACGATAAGGTATAAGGTAGCTATATATGTAAAAGGCTTTATTCTTTCTAAAATAGACTTCATAGATAGTTATTTTTGAATGATAAACATTGTTGATTTCTCTCTTAAAAAAAGAAACGCCTTAAAAAGACTCATAAGGCGTTTCATCTTTAAAATGAAAAAAAAATTTTAATTTACTGGTTATTATTGAGCATAATTGGCATTGCCAACATCAGCACTTTTTCTCCTTCATCAAGACCATCGATAGGTGTGATAAGTCCGGCACGATTTGGCAAGGACATTTCTATCAAGATTTCGTCGGAGTCTAAGTTGTTGATCATTTCTTTTAGGAACTTAGAGTTGAATCCTATTTCTAAATCGTCACCTTGATAATTACAAGTGAAGCGTTCTTCACCTTTATTGCTATAATCTACATCTTCAGCTGAGATTACCAAGTTAGAACCTGCTACTTTTAATCGTACCTGATGTGTAGTTTTATTAGAGAACAACGACAGACGATTGATAGAGCTATAGAATTGTGAACGATTTAGGATGAGTTTGTTAGGATTTTCTTTAGGAATTACCGCATCGTAGTTAGGATATTTACCATCAATAAGGCGGCAGATGAATTCCATATCGTCAAAAGAGAATTTAGCATTGCTCTCGTTGTACTCTATTGTTACTTCGGTTTCACTACCTGCTAAAATACCTTTGAGGATGTTCAATGGTTTTTTAGGCATAATGAAATCGGCGGCATCGTTAGCTTTGATATCTAATCGTTCGTATTTCACTAATTTATGAGCATCAGTACCGACGAAAGTGAGTCCGTTTTCGCTAAATTGGAAGAGAATACCACTCATTGTTGGGCGGAGGTCGTCGTTCCCAGCGGCGAAGATTGTTTTTTGTACAGCAGTAGCTAACACATCGCCTAACAAAGTTACTTTACTTGCTTCGGGCAAAGCTACAGGACGAGGAAACTCCTCACCATCTAAATAAGCTAAAGTATAATTACCTGTAGTAGAACTAATTTCTATTACATTATTTTCTTTTACCAAGAAAGTAAGCGGTTGTTCTGAAAAGGTTTTAAGAATATCTATCAACAATTTAGCTGATACGGCAATACTACCTTGAGAATCTGATTCGACTTCCAAAGTACCTCTTACAGTGGTTTCTAAATCGGAAGCCGAGATAGTTAAAGAATTGGTAGATAGTTCAAACAAAAAGTTATCGAGTATAGGCATAGTGTTGTTGTTATTAATCACACCGCCAAACACTTGTAACTTCTTCAATAGGTAAGAACTCGATACTATAAACTTCATATTTTTATGTATTTTTAAATAACAAATCTTACTCCATTATGGAGTAATAATGGCAAAAGTAGTAATAATATTTATCACTGCCAAATATTTTGGAATATTTTTTTGTTTTGAATTTTTCTCAAAACAGATATTGTAATGAAGTTTTGAGTGTTGAACTGAGAGGATTATGTGTTTTAGCTGTAGAGAAGAGGTAAGAAAAATCAAGTTGGAGTGATTTGTATTTAACCCCTATGCCCACTGTGAAATACTGTAAGTCGCCTTTGTTAGGGTGCTGATAATGATAACCCATACGTACAAAAAACTGCTGATTATAAGCGTATTGTACACCTATTGATTTACTAATTTCGTGCCACTCTTCTGAAAAACCATTAGGGGCATCGCTAAACGATTTGAAAATGCCTTGTAGAAAATCTTCATTACCTTCAGGCACTGAGGGAACTAACAATTTATTAGCTTCTACTAATAACGAAATAGAATGTAATTCACTAAATAACAGATTGTAAGAAGCTCCTATTTTTAAATTGGTTGGGATAAAATACTCTTTGCCTAAATCCTCATACTTTACTTTAGCTCCTATATTTGAGAGCTGAAAGCTCCACGTATAATATCCCCAAACATTACCTATAGGGTGTTCACGAGAAGTGTAGTAGCCAGAAATATCAAAAGCAATACTCCGTGCTGTAGTATTCCCTTCTGACGGTAAGCGCAGAGCTGATTGCAAATAGCGAGTTGCTACTCCCATAGCAAATTGTTCGCTGAGTTTGAGATTATAGGACAGGTCTGCTGCAAATTCCGACGGACGTACATTGCCTGCTAAATAAGCATTACTGCTTATATTTTGAGTAAGAGCTACTTCACCTATAGTAAAATAAGTAAAACTTCCTCCCCACGCACTTCGGCGTAAGCGCTTGTAGTAAGTAATATTGCCTAAGAATACATCTTTAGCTAACTTGTTTAAATAGGGTGCATAACCTACTCCCACTCCTGAAGTGGCTTCAGCAAATACATATTTAGCAGCATTCCATTGCTGAGAAAACACATCTGGAGATGAACATACCCCTATATCTCCCATTCCTGAAGCAGTAGCATCTGTACTGAGCAACAAAAACGGAAAAGCCGTAGTAATAGGTTTTTCTTCCTGAGCAAACATAGGGAAGATTGTTATAAAAATGAGTAGGTTGTATAGGTATTTCATAAATGCTAAAGTTTTATAACTTACATAGGTGAGGTAGTAGCTTTATTCATCTCTAATATTTTTATCATTACTTCTACTTTAAAAAATAAGAATAGCATACTTATCAAAAAAAATAAAACAGTAAGTATTATAGAAGCTATTTTACTACCAAAAAACTTAGGTTTTTCCTTTTCTACAATTCTTATTCCTTTACCACTTCTGTAATATTTCAAATAAAAAAAAGAAGAAGAATTACTAATATAATTACTTTTTGAATTGTACTTAAATAACAATTAAAAAAATATGTTAATGGTATATCAATCAGTCCATTGATTATAAAAGCAGATGTAACTCCTAATGCCCAAATAGTTCTTGAATGAGGCTGATTATCAGATATAACCTTCACATAAAAAAGATAAATATAATAATAAAGCACGTCCATCATTTGCCGTAATTTTCATAAAAATAATTCCAAAAATATTCATTGGATTCAGAAGGTTTTCCATACCTCTTCTCTCAATGGTTATACCAGTAGCGATATGTAGATTCTTGATACCATTCCATACCAGTCGTAAACCTACCAAGTTCCCAGCCTATTCCCCAAGCAAGACCAGGTATTCCTCCAAGTGTTGAAAAAGCATTAGTTCCTTGTTCAAGAATTGATTGAGTATTGCTTATCTCGCCATTTCGTCTTTCTATTTCTATAACTGCAGCATTCCAAAATCCTAAGACATTACCTGCCCAAGCAATTCTATTTGCTGTTGCTTTAGCAAATTTATTTTTACCTCCTGTAATTCCATTTCCTCCCCAATTTTGTTTATATATCTTAAAGTTTTTACCCATCCAAGTACCATATGTTTCACTATAATATAATTCATTACCAATAGTTGTCAGTGCTCCTGCATAAATTTCCCACCCAGGAGCTTTTCCTTCCTGAGGTACAAACTGATTTTGATAAGGTGCAGATTGATTTTGATAAGATGCAAATTGATTTTTTGGATTCTGCATTAGAGTTTCTACTGCATTGGAAACATACGTATTAAATTCTGCATTTGTAGTTATAACCACTCTCTGTGTAGCATTATTCCCTTGAAACCATTCTTTTACAGAATTATATTGTTTTGAAAACCATTGTCCTACACTTCTTCCTTGTTTTTCAAACCATTGTCCTGTACTTTTTGCATTACGTCCTATCCAATCTTTTATGGTGTCCCAACTAGCTGTTGCAGAAGAAATAATAGTACCTAATCCTATAACGGCTAAAGTAGTTAATGTAAAAAATTCTTCACCCGTAGGATCTGTGTATAACAACGGATTGTTAAGTACATATCCATATCTATTAAAGTTTTGGGTGTTAAAAGGGTCTTGTACATAGTTATCGGGTTGTAAGAAACGGTGTAGCGCTGGGTCGTACAAGCGTCCGTTCATATGTATTAAGCCTACGGTTTGCAGGTGTTCGTGTCCTGTAAAACCACGGTCAAGTAGTAAGTTTTCTAACTTATTGCCGTTGCCGTCAGTGATGCTCAATACCTTGCCCCAAGCATCAAAATGGCGGGCTTCTACGAGCTTGCCGTTAAGGTCGGTGATGGCTATAATGCTCCCTAATTGGTCTCTATGTAAAAAGAGCAGTTTTCCCTCTTCACCATTGCTATTATATACCGCAGGAGCACTATACGGGTCACCGCCAAGGTAAAACACAAAGTTAATGCTGCCTTTAGCTTTATCCTCTTTGATTTCTACGCTGCCATCAGCACTGTAATGTTTATGAATAGGACGTTTCTCTTTTTCGGCTTCCGCATTGCCATAGAAGCTATGGGCACGACTGCCAAAGGCGTTGTACAAATAGGTGATACGCTCTTTGTCTTTTATGTAAATCTGCTCAGGACTTATTTTTCAATATTTCAATGTACTTTAATCACGATGTAAAGGTACAAAATATTTTTCAATCTTGCCTATATACATTAGTAAAATATATGTTTTTAAATCCTGCCTTTTTTAACTTATCTGCAGTTTCTAAACCAACTACAGTGAGATAGCTCTTATTGGAAAAAGAAGCAAATCTGTACTCACTCCTACAAATAAAATCATCTGTATCCATATAAAAATCTTGTTTACAATATCTGGGTGTTATTACAGTTTCATCATAACTTCCACAGCAATCTCTATAATTCAGAAACAAAGACTCTTTATAATCTAATTCATAGATATTATGAACTATAAAATAATAAAACAATGGAGATTTAGGAAGTTGGATAAACTCTAATCCTTCATAATGATTTTCCTCACAAAAATCTTTAAATTTTTGTGATACAATGATATAGTGATCATAAGTACCTAAAAAATTTCCTTTTTTATTCTTTACTTTATAATCTAAATTTGCAACATCAGCTATCCTATTTTTACAAATAGGACATATATCTGTTCTTTCCTGAACTTTAGGGTATACAAAACCCTTTTCATCTGTTCCTACAATTATTTTTGCCACCATAATATTAAATTTAAATTGTTATTCTTGCTATAAATCATTAGTTGGTCTATATACATTAGTAAAATATATGTTTTTAAATCCTGCCTTTTTTAACTTATCTGCAGTTTCTAAACCAACTACAGTGAGATAACTCTTATTGGAAAAAGAAGCAAATCTGTACTCGCTTCTACAAATAAAGTCATCTGTATCCATATAGAAATCTTGTTTACAATATCTGGGTGTTATTACAGTTTCATCATAACTTCCACAGCAATCTCTATAATTCAGAAACAAAGACTCTTTATAATCTAATTCATAGATATTATGAACTATAAAATAATAAAACAATGGAGATTTAGGAAGTTGGATAAACTCTAAACCTTCATAATGATTTTCCTCACAAAAATCTTTAAATTTTTGTGATACAAAAGTATAGTGATCATACGATACTAAAAAATTTCCTTTTTTATTTTTCACTTTATAATCTAAATTTGCAACATCAGCTATCCTATTTTTACAAATAGGGCATATATCTGTTCTTTCCTGAACTTTAGGATATACAAAACCCTTTTCATCTGTTCCTACAATTATTTTTGCCACCATAATATTAAATTTAAATTGTTATTCTTATAAAAATCCCATCGAGCATCCCAATACTTTATCCAATTTTTATCATAGAATTGCTTCATTGCATCAAATCTCTGTGTTCTGTTAAAATTGGTTCGTATTTGTAAGCCAGAATTTCTTGGTTGAGGTCGCATATGTTGTCCTAAAGCATTCTTTTTCTCTACCAAAAAATTGTTGAGGTCTTTGTGCAATTCCTGATGTCGAGAAATACTCATTGGGGTTAATTCCTGATCAGGAGCTCCTCCCATAAAAATAGGATCTGAATGATGTAGTTGTATCTTTTCTCCTGTCCAAGGGCTCAATTTATTTTCCTTTGCATATCTATACCCACCTATAGCACCAGTAGTAAATCCTATGCCAGCACCCATAAGACCGCCTCTAACACCATCTGAAAAAGCTCTATCAAAATCTTTATATTGTATATAGGAAACTGCTGTTCCAATTGCAAAACCTGATACAGCGCCTCCTACACTATTAACAGCAGCTTGTCTTAGCACAGGACTACTAATAGAAGAAAATATACCTCCTAAATTTTTTGTTGCCCATCCTCCAATCTTTGCCCCTGCCCACGAAGTAGCGGCACCTATAGCTGTAGCAGTTACACCATCATCAAAATTAAGACTACTCCAGCCACCCTGTGAGACTTGTGTAGTTATATAGTTTCCTAATCCTGAAATAGCTCCCACTGCGAATGGCCCTACATAAAGAGAAGCCCAACCTGAAACCGCTCCTACTCCAAAATATCCCAATGCACTACCCCAAGAGGTTACATTTCCTTGTATAGCATTTACTGCCAAGTTAATAACACCTCCTACAACAGCAGCTATCAAATCATCTATGCCAAACCATTCTCCTGTAATGTCATTATACACCAACGGATTATTCAAGCAATAGCCATATCTATTAAAGTTTTGGGTATTAAATGGGTCTTGGATATAGTTATCAGGTTGTAAGAAACGGTGTAGCGCTGGGTCGTAGAGACGTCCATTACAATGGATTAAGCCTACACTTGCTAAATGCTCGTGCCCTGTATAACCGCGGTCAAGTAGTAAGTTTTCTAACTTATTGCCATTGCCGTCAGTGATGCTTAACACTTTGCCCCAGGCATCAAAATGCCTTGCTTCTACGAGCTTGCCGTTAAGGTCGGTGATGGCTACAATACTACCAAGCTGATCACGATGTAGGAATAATAATTTACCTTCTTCACCATTGCTATTGTATACCGCTGGAGCACTATACGGGTCGCCACCGAGGTAAAATAGAAAGTCAATACTTCCTTTTGTTTTATCCTCTTTGATTTCTACACTGCCATCGGCACTGTAATGCTTATGAATAGGGCGTTTCTCTTTTTCGGCTTCCGCATTGCCATAGAAGCTATGGGCTCGACTGCCAAAGGCATTGTATAAGTAGGTGATACGCTCTTTGTCCTTTACGTATATTTGCTCAGGACTTATTTTCAATATTTCAATGTACTTTAATCACGATGCAAAATTAGTACCATCTATTAATCCTATCTAAAAAGTAATTGTAATTATACATTTTTAAAAAGAAACTTATAGGTTTTGCTTCATTTTTCATACTATAATACTCCACAGCAAAGTCATTTGTTTTGTAATATAATCGTACCTTATCTTCAAAAAGCTGATAAGCTATGTGCAAATCATTTTTAACCTCCTCATAATTATGTTCTATACCTTATCTCTCTCATTTCCATATGGTTCAATAAAATATTTCGGGGAGGCGTTATACTCTTGAATAGCATTTAATACATCCTTACAGTGCATTTCTTTGAGTAATGCATCTATTGGAAAAGTTTGCATTGGCACAAAATAGTTCTTCCCAAAGTAATGTACTTTATCTATATATTTTTCCTTGTAAAAAGGTATTTTTGCATGGGTAAGATAGCTGTATACGTTCCTAATAAATACCCATAATTCTCCTCTTGTAGTCCTATCTAAAATAGTTTTATCGGCTAATGCACTTAGGTATTTATCTAATACAAAATACAGTAAAAGCATATCAGTGGTAGAGACGCATTGCTTTAAAAAGAAACCTTTTTTAGCCTTCTGTGAGTTAAGTACTTTGGTTTCTAAGAGGTGTAAGGCGTAAGAATAGTACTTTTCATTCTCTTTAAAAATTGCATAGTATTCCTCTATCTCATTTTCTGAGAACCTATCTATAGAAAGAAACATTTGTCTATAAAGCAATGCTAAAAATAAAGTTTCTTGTTTAGTCATTTTGATTAAAACTTTATGTTATAATAGTATTGAGGTCTGTATTCTGGAGATATTTTTAATCCTTCTAGTCCTGTTCTTACTCTAAAATGGAACTGTTTATAAGGAATAGGAGTTGGAGTAAGGGATTTTACTGGTAAAGCCAATTCAATAAAAGCCCCTTTGCCTGAGTTACCAAAATCTATTCCTAAGTCTAATTTAGGAGCACCATCAAAATCTACTCCAATAAAATTATAATCAGATTCTCTTGAAGGATTTAACTTTAGTTGGTTCTTTATTAAATCCATATTTTCTGGACTTGTATGATGTCTTACTATCGTTTCTCCTTCTTTTGGTATAAGCCTACCATTCCAAGGGTTTAAACCTTCTTTTTTTGCATACCTATACCCTCCTGCAAATCCTGAAACAGATCCCACTCCTGCTCCAAAAATAGCTCCTGACCCAGCACTATTCCAAGCTGCATCAAGATTTCCTGTTGTAATATAACCAGCTGTAAATCCACCTATAGCTCCTCCAGCAGCTCCTCCAATAGCTCCAGCTATAAATCCTTTAACAACAGGGATTGTTATATTAACGCCTTGAAGAAGTACATTAGTCCCTTTCCCAGCAGCAAATCCAGCTGCTCCTCCGATGGCTCCTGATAAAGCTCCAATCCCCATACCTTGTAAAACCTTACCATTCCCACCTGGCAATACTGCAAACCCACCACCTGATATAGCACCCCCAACAGCTCCTCCCACCATTGAAGAGACAAGTGTAGTTCCTCCTGCAATGGTTCCTCCAACAGCAGAGCCAACACCTGCCGATACACCCCCTATAACAGCCCCACCTGCCATTCCTATCCAAGTGTTAGCATTGCTATAGTTCCATTTAAACGGATTATATGTACCATTAGCTTGCGCACCTCCTATATAAGCACCTATTACCGCAGCAACTAAAAATATCCATTCCCCATCCTGATCTACATATACCAACGGATTATTCAAACAATACCCATACCTATTAAAGTTTTGTGTATTAAACGGGTCTTGGATATAATTGTCAGGCATCAAAAACCTGTGTAGAGCAGGGTCGTACAGACGCCCATTCATATGGATTAAGCCTACGCTTGTGAGGTGTTCGTGTCCTGTATAACCGCGGTCAAGTAATAAGTTTTCTAACTTGTTGCCGTTGCCGTCAGTGATGCTTAGCACCTTGCCCCACGCATCAAAATGTCTTGCTTCTACGAGTTTGCCATTAAGGTCGGTGATAGCCACAATACTGCCCAATTGGTCGCGGTGTAGGAATAATAATTTGCCTTCTTCGCTATTATTAGAAGTATATACCGCAGGAGCACTATACGTATCACCGCCTAAGTAAAACACAAACTTGGTGCTGTTATCGGTTTTGTTACATACTATCTCTACACTACCATCGTGGCTGTAGTGTTTTAGCATTGGGCGTTTCTCTTTCTCAGCTTCCGCATTGCCATAAAAGCTATGAGCACGATTGCCAAAAGCATTGTATAAGTAGGTGATACGCTCTTTGTCCTTTATGTATATTTGCTCCGGAGCTTTGAAAGCGTTGTATCTTATAACGGGTAAAGGGTATTTTTCTAAATAAGTCTCGCCTGATTCGTTGGTAGTGAGCTTTTGTTGTTGGTAGCCATTACGCGTGTATTCATAGGTACCTATGACACTATTCTCAGTGATCCTTCCGCGTTCATCATATTGGTGGGTGGCATTACCCCAGCGGGGATCGTAATCGTATGAGCTACAAGCTCTATTTATAGTAGGCACGAGCTACAAGCTCGCGCCAGCTGGGAGAATAGAGCACTTCGTCTATTATCTTTATTTGATTTACAATTTCTTTTGAATGTCTCATTATAAAGTTATATCCTTAAAAAAGAAATATTTATTTGTATTACTGTCTTTTATATCAAATGAAATACAAAAATAAACATTATTTAGTTTATAATTAGATATATATTTAATGGCTTTTTCTATACTTCTTAATACATAATCTACCTCGCTTTCTCCTTTTTTTCTATTATAACTCCAATTGTCATAATTATATTCAAAATAACCATTATTATTAATATTGACTACATCTCCTCCCAAAACAGCAATTCTACTCTTTAGACACTCTTCTAAAATCTCTAAGGCATCATTCTTTGAAAAAGATTTTTGTATTGTTCCATATACAGGAGTTCCTCTTTTTAGTAGTGCTATTAATTTATCAGTTAAATTCATAAGAAACTATTGTTATCACATTACCTAACTTTTATGAATATTTTACAGCTATAAAACAATCTCTGAATAAGGTAATTTTAAAATCTTTTTACTTTGTTTGTTGGTTTCAATTTGTCTTAGAAAAGTATCCCTATTATCTATCACTTCTTGCAAAGAGACTAACCAACTATTTATAGAAGCATTAGATTCTTCAAAAGATTTATTATCCCATTTTACATTATAAATATCTCTAAATACTTGTTGAGCTCTTTCTTTATTCACATACAAGGCTATCTTCATTTTAATTTCTTGATATTTTGCATAACTGAAAGAGTTAGTAAGTCCCCCATTAAAAGGGGCTTTTCTAATATAACTTTCTAAAAGAGCATTTATTTTATCAATTTGTATGTCTACTTCTAAAGAAATTGGAAGTTGTTTATCGATACAACTTACCACTTCTTTAAAATACTCATTGTGTTTTAAATAAGGTATATCACACTGAAACCCTTTCTTATTATAAAACTCTTGTAATAATATTTCTTCAGAGAGGTTTGTGCCTAAATCTTTATCAAACAGAGTATAGATAACAAAATGAGGTCTATATTGCTCCATAAAAGGAACCTTTATCAATTCTATACCAACAATAAGAGTCCCTAGAACTTTATAAAATTTATTTTGAGTATAGCTCCCTAACTGAGGGAAAGCACTTTGCCATTCTTTGTTAATTTCTTGTTTCAGTTCTCTGTCTATTTTCATACTATTATGGTTTGATTTTAAAAATTTTATAACCTTTATAATTTCTTTGATATTTTTCAAATTGTCCTTTTCTCCAGTCAGCACCTCCAAATTTAAAATCATATATATTCATAGTTTTATGATTTACTACATCTAAAAAACCTCTATTACCAAGTCCTAGAATCTTGTTATTATTAAAATATTCTCCAAATCTTAGTCCTCTATCTCCATAAATATTTTGATATCTTTTTAAAAGAGTACTAGCTGCTTGATGTTTTAGAGTCCCTGTTACCCCATCATTTTTTGTAAAAGGGACAAAATCATCCGCAAAAATAGCTGATCTTTGTATCAATTTTTCTTCATAGATTATCCCATTCCAAGGATTAACACCTTTTTCTCTTGCATACTGAAATCCTTGAACAACCCCTAAAGCCGAACCTAATGCCAAACCATAGCCAGCTCCTTTAACACCATCTTTAAAAGCTTGATCAAAATCTTTAGTATATGCAAAAGAAATTCCTGCTGAAAGAAGAAAACCAGAAGCTGCATTACTAGTGCCACTTATCAATACATTTTTAAGA
>NZ_JAESPJ010000018.1:0-53835 GCF_016806945.1 Capnocytophaga genosp. AHN8471 | reverse complement strand
TAATTTATAGAAGAAAATCAATAAATCTTGTCCACGAGGAAAGGCTCCCGAATCTGACATTCTTCTCTTTTGAATTTCATTCTGCAAACTTATCTTTAATGATTCAGGGAAATTGGGACTTCTAGATTCTAAATACGGTGGGTTTCCAATAACAATGTCGAAGCCCTCTTTAGAGGGGCGATCTCACAAGAATCAATGGTATATCCCATATTCTTTCCATCCTTCTTGTTGACAATTGATTGGGGTATGTAACCCTGTATATACAAGGTAACGATAGAAGGTTGTCTTTGATACTTTTAGTTTTTTGGCAATGATTTTTTTCTGCGTACCCTTTTCCAATTCTTTGACGATCCATTCGTGTTTCTCGGTACATTTTGGGTTGAGCCTACAGCGGAAACCTCTTTGCCTACCAAGTACCACCCCCTCTGCTTTTTTGCGAGCCAACGCCTCTTTAGTACGCTGACTGATAAGGTTGCGCTCAATCTCGGCTGATAGACCAAAAGCAAAAGCAAGCACTTTGCTCTGTATGTCATCTCCTAAGCGGTAATTGTCTTTAATAGTCCATACACGGCACTCTTTGGTCATACATATATTGAGAATTTCCATTATCATAAACAAGTTACGCCCTAACCGTGACAGTTCACTGCAAATGATAATATCATCTTTCTTTACTTTTTTTAGCAATTTGCCCAATTGGCGTTTGCTATAACTTTTGGTTCCGCTAATGGTTTCTTCAATCCAGTCGTCTATTAACAATCCTTTTTTCTCACAAAAGTTTGTAATTTCAAATCGCTGGTTTTCTATTGTTTGTTTGTCACTACTCACCCGAATGTATCCGTATATCATAATGAGACGTCTAAACTTGTATCACTCCTAAGTTAAACGCTCTTTCTATGGGGGCATTGTTGGCAGCTTCTATACCCATTGCTATCCATTGGCGGGTTTCTAATGGGTCGATGATGGCATCTGTCCAGAGGCGAGCAGCAGCATAGTAAGGTGATATTTGCTCGTCGTATTGTTCTTTGATATGCGCAAAAAGGGCAGCTTCTTTTTCGGGAGTGAGTTCTTCACCTTTTTTCTTTAGGTTAGCGGTTTCTATCTGCAAGAGCACTTTAGCAGCTTGTGCGCCCCCCATTACCGAAATGTTTCCACTGTGCCACGATACGATAAGACGCGGGTCGTAAGCCTTACCACACATAGCGTAGTTGCCTGCGCCGTACGAATTGCCTATCACAACTGTAAATTTAGGCACAACTGAGTTCGCAACAGCATTCACGAGTTTAGCCCCATCTTTGATAATCCCTCCGTGCTCTGATTTAGAGCCTACCATAAAACCGGTAACATCTTGCAAAAAGAGCAAAGGTATTTTCTTTTGGTTGCAATTGGCAATAAAGCGGGTCGCCTTGTCAGCACTATCCGAGTAGATTACACCTCCAAACTGCATTTCCCCTTTTTTAGTTTTCACCACCTTGCGCTGGTTCGCTACAATGCCTACCGCCCAACCCTCAATACGCGCATAGCCCGTGAGGATGGTTTGTCCGTAACCTTCTTTATATTCGTCAAATTCTGAATTGTCTACCAATCGAAGGATGATATCTTTCATATCATAAGGCTCTGAGCGCAATTTAGGCAAGATACCGTAAATTTCGTTAGGGTCTTTTAGTGGTTTATGCGCTTCAGTGCGGTTAAAGCCTGCTTTTTCGGCATCGGCGAGTTTAGCCATTGTACGGCGTACACGGTCGAGGGCATCTTTATCATCGGTTGCCTTATAATCGGTTACCCCACTGATTTCGCAGTGGGTAGTGGCGCCGCCTAAGGTTTCATTGTCGATATTTTCGCCTATAGCAGCTTTTACTAAATAGCTGCCCGCCAAAAAGATACTTCCCGTTTTATCTACTATCAGTGCCTCGTCGCTCATTATAGGCAGATAAGCCCCGCCTGCCACACAACTGCCCATTACCACTGCTATTTGGGTGATACCCATACTGCTCATCAGGGCGTTGTTGCGAAAGATGCGACCAAAGTGTTCCTTATCGGGGAAAATCTCGTCCTGCAAAGGCAAGTACACCCCCGCACTATCTACTAAATAGATGATAGGCAGGCGATTTTCCATTGCAATTTCTTGAGCACGTAGGTTCTTTTTGGCTGTAATAGGAAACCACGCACCTGCCTTTACGGTAGCGTCATTGGCTACTACTACGCATTGTTTACCAGCAACATAGCCTATCACTACCACTACACCAGCCGAGGGACAGCCGCCGTGTGCTTCGTACATTCCCTCACCGGCAAAAGCGCCTATTTCTATTTGAGGTTTATCTTTGTCTAAGAGATATTCTATGCGTTCACGAGCCGAGAGTTTGCCTTGGCAGTGTAATTTTTCGAGGTTCTTTTTGCCCCCGCCTTCTTTTACCTTTTTCAAGCGTTTACGCAACTCGCTAAGGGCTAATTTATTGTAATCTTCGTTTGTATTGAATTGAATGTCCATTGTTACTTCAGTTTTAAGTATTTACCTGTGTAGCTTTGTTTGTTTTTAGCGATTTCCTCAGGGGTGCCCGTCGCTACGAGATTGCCTCCTTTGGCACCGCCTTCTAAACCTAAATCTATTACATAATCGGCTGATTTGATCATCTCGGTATTGTGTTCGATAATGATAACCGAATGCCCTTTTTCTATAAGGGCTTGCAATGAGTCTAAGAGTTTGCGAATGTCGTGAAAGTGCAAACCGGTGGTAGGCTCATCAAAAATGAACAACACTTTTTCTTTGCTATCCGATTTCGATAGAAACGACGCTAATTTTATCCGTTGGGCTTCCCCACCCGATAGGGTAGAGGAGGACTGCCCCAGTGTTACATACCCCAAACCTACATCTTGCAAAGGTTTGAGCTTTTCAGCTATTTTCGTTTGTTTGTGCTTTTGAAAGAAGGCTACTGCATCATCGATAGTAGTGTTCAGCAGGTCATCTATGTTTTTGCCTTCGTACATCACTTCAAGCACTTCTTTTTTGAAGCGTTTGCCGCCACAAGCCTCACAAGTGAGGTGCACATCAGCCATAAATTGCATTTCTATAGTTACTTCACCTTCGCCTTTGCACACTTCACAACGACCTCCATCTACGTTGAACGAGAAGTGTTTGGATTGGAAATTGCGCATCTTTGCCAATTTCTGATTTGCAAAGAGGGCGCGGATATCGTCGTAAGCCTTGATATAGGTAATAGGATTTGAACGGGACGATTTACCAATAGGATTTTGGTCTACAAACTCCACACTTTGCAAGTGCTTGTATTTGCCTTCTATCTTAGTAAACTGACCGATTTTCTCTCCTCCTAAGTCTAATTCTTTTTGAATGGCAGGATAGAGCAATTTTTTTACCAAAGTAGATTTACCGCTACCCGATACCCCTGTAACTACAGTGAGCATATCCAAAGGGAAGGTAACATCTATGTTCTTAAGGTTGTTCTCGCGACAGCCTACCAGAGTGATGTGTTGCGGAGAGGTGCGCCGTTTTTTGGGTACTTCAATTGCTAAACGTCCGCTGAGGTATTTCCCCGTAAGGGTATCGGCTTTTAGAAGTTCGTTGTAAGTGCCTGCCGCTACCACTTCACCGCCGTGCGTTCCGGCTTCAGGACCTATGTCGATAATGTAGTCGGCAGCTTTCATAATATCCTCATCGTGTTCCACCACAATCACTGTATTGCCTAAGTCGCGCAAGGATTTTAGTACGCCTATCAGTCGTTCGGTATCGCGTGGATGCAAGCCGATACTGGGCTCATCGAGTATATACATAGAGCCTACCAAACTACTGCCCAAGGAGGTCGCTAAGTTGATACGCTGGCTTTCTCCCCCTGAGAGTGTGTTCGATTTTCGGTTGAGGGTTAAATAGCCTAAACCTACATCGGCAAGGAATTGCAGGCGGTTGTTGATTTCTAACAACAATCGTTTGGCTACCTCTTGCTCATAATCGTTGAGCTTGAGTTCTTTAAAGAAAAGTTGTAGTTCCTCAATAGGCAATTCTACCAAATCCGAAATGCTTTTACCTGCTATTTTCACGTAGTTAGCCTCTTTGCGCAAACGCTTGCCGTGGCATTCGTGACAACGTGTTTTTCCGCGATAGCGTGCCAAGAGCACTCGGTTTTGTATTTTATAACTTTTCTCTTCTAACTCTTTGAAGAAATCGGTGAGTCCTGTGAAATACTTGTTGCCGTCCCAAACCAATTGTTTCTGCTTATTGGTGAGCTCAAACCAAGGCTTGTGTATCGGGAAATCGAACTTATAGGCGTTATTCACCAATTGGTCACGAAACCAACTCATCGTCTCGCCACGCCAAGGATAGATAGCATTCTCGTAGACCGAAAGACCTGTGTTAGGTACGATAAGGTCTTCATCAAGTCCGATAGTATCACCATAACCATCGCATTTTGGGCAAGCCCCATAAGGGTTGTTAAAGCTGAACAAGTGTACGTTAGGCTCTAAAAAAGTGATACCGTCCAACTCAAACCGATTGCTGAAATGCGTTTGTACCACTCCGTCCATTTCTTGAATGTAGCATTCACCCTTCCCTTCAAAGAAAGCCGTGTCTACGGCATCGGCAAGGCGGTGCTGAAAGTCTTCGTCGTGATGCACAATCACCCTATCTACTACCAATTGGAAATTGTCGAGATTCTTAGGCAAATTGTCTTCCTCAAGACGGATGATTTCTTCTTTGTATAGAATACGCGCATAGCCTTGTTGTAATAGGAGTTTGAGCACTTGCTCTACGGTACGGTCTTTGGGGATACTCACAGGTGCTAAAAGCAACAGTTTGGTGCCTTCGGGATAGCGCATTACTGCATCCACCACATCGGTAACGGTATGTTTTTTCACCTCTTGACCTGAAATAGGAGAATACGTTTTCCCGATACGTGCGAAGAGTAATTTTAAGTAGTCGTACACCTCGGTAGAAGTGCCCACGGTAGAACGTGGGTTCGAGGTGTTTACTTTCTGCTGAATTGCAATCGCAGGGGCAATCCCTACGATATTGTCTACTTTTGGTTTGTCTAACTTACCCAAAAACTGACGCGCGTACGACGACAGGCTCTCTACATAGCGGCGCTGTCCTTCGGCGTAAAGTGTATCAAAAGCCAATGATGATTTACCTGAACCTGAAAGCCCTGTAATCACTACCAACTTGTTGCGGGGAATCCCCACGGTAATATTTTTAAGATTGTGCAGTTTAGCACCCTTTATAAGAATTTCTCTGTTTTTCATTTTTAACTATCAAGGGGGCAAAGTTACGACTAATTTGCTAATTAGCCAATGCTTGCGCAATATAAAAAAGAACTACCCAAAAAGTATTCTTTTTTAGGTAGTTCGTGTCTATTTAGGTTTTTGTGTTATTTTTTATTCGTTTTGTACTATTAATGAGTTTGCTTCTATTTCGTCTTGTGGTATTTGGTATACCCAACGTTTATCGCCAGCGGGTACTGTTATCATAAAGGTATGGTTGCTGCCAGCCTCATTTCGGTTTACCCCTAAATGCCAACGTTTGAAATCGAAGAAGCTAGTGCCTTCACCCCATAGTTCTATGCGGCGCTGTGTACGTACTTCCTCTCGCATAGCCGCTTGAGTTGTAGCAGTGAGGGTGTAAGAAGGGTCTCGATAACTGCGCATAAAGTCTTCTAAGGTAGTCTTGGCAGTAGTCAAATCGTTTTGCTCTACCAAAGCCTCTACATACAAAAAGAAAGGGTCTTCTATACGTATGAAGCAATAATCGCTCAAAAATTGCTGGTCGGTAGCGTATTTCACATTGGCGTAATCGGGTAAGTTATACCTATCGGCAATGGTGGGGAAAAGTGTACTATTGATATATATTTTCTTACGTACATCAGTATCGGCTATCTTAGCATAGAGGTTGCTGTACATATTTTTATAAGCTCCTGAACCCCCAGCATAGCCTTGTGTTATGGTATTATCGATATGCGAATAGAAAGACCCAAAGGAACTTGTAGTCTGCTGGGTGATATCATACCCCCAAAGCCAAGAGGTGTTACTAATATCCCATTTAGCTCCTTGCACTTCAGCCATAGAAGTATAATTGAAATCGCTTGCGTTGAGCACGATTTGGGCGTATTGGGCTACCTTTGCCCACTCCTCTTTATGAGCGTATACTTTGGCGAAATAAGCAGCGGCGACAGCTTTATCTACATCTTCTTTGCTTTCGGTGATGGTAAATTGGGCATCATCTACCACTGATAGGTCTTCTTCCATTTGACGGTATACTTCAGCTACTGTGGCACGCGGCAGTTTGCTATCGGTAGGTTTGAGCATTAGTGGAACGCCCAATTTTGTTTCGTTACCCTTGTATGATTGTTGATATAAATTTACCAAATAGAAATAGTAAATCGCGCGTAACGATTTGAGTTCGGCGTATTTTTGGTAAAGCACTTGCTCGGTAGGTGTTTCAGTAAAATAATCGGCTAACACTTTGTTAATTGCACTGATTTGTCGGTAGAGAAAAGACCACATAAAACTGGTACGCGTATAGGTAGCGTCTCGCATATTGAAATAATAGTCATGGCCGAACCAATGATACGAATCTTGCACCATATCAAGCCCTGTAAGGTCTGATGACAGATGGATAGACTTGAGTCCGAATGAATCGTCATAACTGCTTTGTTCGGCTACATTGTTGTTGTAAATACCGTTGAGCTCTACTTGTAACAAGTTGGCTTTGGTTTCTACATTAGTTTTGAGTTCCTCTTTACGCTGGTCGGTGAGGTATTCGTCTACCTTAGGGTCGAAATCACTCTTAGAACAAGCAGTAATAAGCAGTGATAGAAAAGCGGTGGAAAGTATATATTTTTTCATAACTTTTACGATTTTAAAAATTGAGTGTTAATCCCATTGATACCGTGCGGATTGGGCTATATACTGCATAGTCATTGCTACCTGCCAAGCTGGTGCGGGGGTCTAATCCTTTGCGTTTGCTCCACAAATATACATTATCGGCAGTGAGGTAGTAACGCAATTTAGTAAGTCCTAATTTTTCTACAATTCCTTGTTTGAAAGTGTAGCCTAAACTTACATTGCGCAACGATAAATAGTCTGATGATACTATAAAACGATCGGAAAGACTAAGCACCTTTTGGTTTGCAAACTCCAATCGGGGAATATCAGAGGTAGTATTCTCAGGAGTCCAACGATTGCGAATATCAGTATGCCAGGTTCTACCCAAGTCGCCAGAGTGCATTAGGTTAGCGTACTGAGAGTCGTAGAATTTACCGCCGAATTGATAAGAGAACTGTATGGCAAGGTCGAAGTTATAGGCGCTGAGCGTTGTGCCAAAGCCTCCTTGCAAATCGGGGATAGAAGTGCCTACATATTGCTTGCTATTGGTGCTATCATAATCGGCACTACCTTTTAGCTTGTATTCGCCTGTGGTAGTGTTTTTGATGTAGAACTGCGCGTCGCCATTAACAGGATTTACGCCTCCCCATTTTACCATATAGAAATCGTAGATACTACCGCCTTCTTTTAATATTTGGTAGCCGCGAGTGAGTCCTTTTTCGCGTAGTTCCTCAGGTAGGCGGGTTATTTCATTTTTGTAGTGCAATCCGTTTAGAGAGATAGTCCACTCCACTTTGTCGGTGCGTATTGGGGTTACACCTAATGAAAATTCAAATCCTTTGTTTACCATATCGGCAACGTTACGTGGTTCTGAAGAAAAACCAGTAGAAGCAGGTAGTGGCATATCGAACAACAAGTTATTTGTTTTCTTTATAAAATAATCAGCCTCTAAAGTGAGTCGGTTGTTAAATAGCGCTAATTCTATTCCTGCATTGAGGTTGCCACTCTCTTCCCAAGTGATATTGCGATTACCTTTATAGCTGGCTACGAGTCCAGGTGTATTGCCATTGGTACTCACACTATAGAGTGTCATATAAGGTACATAGGAACGTGAGTAGCTACCCGGTAAGTAAAGTTCGTCATTTCCTTGCACCCCATAGCTGAGTTTCAGTTTTATCAAATCGATGAATTTTGCTTTTTCTAAGAATTTTTCCTCACTAAGCAACCACGATGCTCCTACCGACCAAAAAGTACCCCAGCGATTTTCGGGTGCAAATACCGATGAACCATCACGGCGCAAACTGCCTGAGAGATAATACTTATGTTTATAATTAGCATTTATCTGACCAAAATAGCCTTCTACAAAATAACGACGGGAGTATGAAGTGAGTGAACTGAGTACAGCCGCATTGTTAAACTCACTATTGCGCGGATCTACGAAATTTTTCTTAGACCCTTCAATGGTACCAAAACGCTTTAGATAAGTTTCGTGTCCTAAAAAGGCTTCAAAACCATAGTCGTCCCAGTTCTTATTATAGCGCAACAATTGGTTGAATGTTAGCACTATATTATCCGATTTGTACTTAGTAGATGCCCCGCCATAGTTCTTGCCAGCTCCTCCTAATGGGGTAGTGAAGTAATTCACATCGTAGAAATTGGCATAGAAATTACCATTGGCAGAAAGGGTAAGATTTTTATGTAGCGTTGCATCTAATGAAAGCGACTGATTGAAATAGTAATCGCGATTGTAGTTCAAGTTTTCGCGTTGTGTTGCCACGGGATTGGTATTAGCGTTGAATTTTCGGGTAATCCCATAGTCGTAAGTACTCAAGCGATTGCCATTGGCATCGTGTTCATAGATAGGGTAAATAGGAGCGATGGTGCGCGTCCACGCAAAAGGGTTGTCATAGCCATCATCTTCTGTACTTCCTTGTTGTTCAGTATAAGTAATCATAGAGGAAGCATTGGTTTTAAGCCAAGAAGTGATATCCCCCTTATAAGAAAAACGAGTAGCATAGCGATTGAAATAAGTATTCATATTATAGCCTTCATCACCTAAATAGCCAAAAGAGAAATAGAAGCTATTGTATTCTGTGCCTTTGGTCATACTCAGGTTGTGTTCTTTGCGCACACGGTTGTTGAAGAGCGCTTTCTCCCATTGATTGAAGGTCGTTGCATCGGAATATTTGATAGTAGCCGCAGGGTTGAGTTTGCCGTTAGAGAGTACCACTTGATCATCAGCAACATTGTAGATGTTATAACCTGTACCTACATTGTTAATAAGCGACTGACTCGCATTGGTACGCGCTAAGGCGTCGGCTTGGTTTTGGGCATAGCGGTTTTGGTTGTAAAGAGCAGACCAAAGGGTTTCGTAATATTCCCCTGGACTGCTGATGATATCGTACTCAGGGATACCGCGATAGTTGAAGCCCAGCTTACTATCTAAAGTGATGGATAAGCGCCCTTTAGAACCACTTTTGGTAGTGATGAGTACCACCCCGTTAGCGCCGCGTGCCCCATAAAGTGCTGAAGAAGAAGCGTCTTTTAGTACGTTTACACTCTCTATATCGCTGTTGTTGATAGCGTTGAGCGTTCCTTCAAAAGGTACACCATCTAAGATGATAAGTGGAGCACTTGAGGCGTTGATAGAGCCAATACCTCGAATGCGAATAGCCGAATTACTCCCAGGTTGCCCCGATGAAGTGGAGATTTGTACTCCTGCTACAGCGCCTTCTAAGGTTTTAGCTACGTCGGAAGATTGTTTAGCTTGAATAGTTTCAGCTTTGATAGTAGCCATAGAGCCAGTAAACGATTTTTTATCGGTAGTACCATAGGCTACTGCTACCACCTCAGTACCTTCGAGCTGAAGAACATCAACAGATAGAACGATGTTTAGGTTGCGTTCCTTACCTACTTTTACCTCTTTAGGAGCATAGCCGATAGTTGAGAATACTAAAATATCCCCTTGATGAGCTTTAATTTCAAAGGCTCCATTTCCATCGGTAGCTATACCTTTGTTAGTACCTTTGATAACGATAGCTGCTCCAGGCAATTCGAGACCGTCCTGATCTTTTACGGTACCTTTGATAGTTATTTCCTGTGCTACAAGCCAAAAAGGGAAAAGACAACAGAAGATAAACGAAGCGATTTTACGTGTATTATTCATACTTTTATTTGTTTTAACGGCTCAAAAGTATCAATATCTTTCGTAATGAACAAGAGAAAGTTTAAATATTAACAAAGATTAACCTTTTAACATTTTTTTGTAACATTCTTGATTTTTAAGAGAATATCAAAATAGAACCCGCTGTAAGGATATTTTTTGAAAGATTGTTAGTTTTAGATGTTTTTTTACTGAAGAAAACGCAAAACTAATGACAAAAACCGAATGACGAAGAATGACCTTTGAAAAAAGCAGTAAAAAATAGGGAAGTAATTTAAACTTATAAAAAATGAGTAATCCAAATATTTTATATGATATTGTACTAAAAATCAAAAATATATGGATTACTCAATTAGAATTGGTAAATAAAAAGATTCTACGACCAAATTTCTACCTCATTTATTTCTACTAACAAAAGAAGTTTTATATCTAATTTTGATATAATAGCATCTTTAAATGAGTCAACTTTGGCAAAAGTATGTAACAATTATTTAATCATTATTTGAACATACCTTTAATCTCTTCTAACATTTTAATTTGTTTTTTTACAGATTCAGTTTGGTTTAAGCCGCGTTTGATAGTAATACCTTCATCTAATACGCTTTTTAGCATTTCTTTAGCTGCAGGATTTTCCATATCTTTAGCGATTTCTTTGAGTGATTTAGTTAATAATTCTACGTGTGAGGTATTATCTAAATGCATTGCCCATTCATAGCCTTTTTTAAAGTTAGCAGCTGTGTCGGGAGTGTCTTTTTCAAAGAAAGGATAGTATACAAAATAAGGAAGTATTGCGGGGAGATATTGCTCCATTTGGTTATCGACAATAACGCCTGATAATCCCGCTAATTGATCGGTATCGAAATCTTTGATGTTTCCTTTTTCAAGAATACTCTTAGCACGTGCGGGATCAGTACGAGCTATCCCATTGATAGCTGCATTTTTAATAGCCCCTGAAGGAGATTCAAGGTTTTTCTCGAATATAGGAGTATATTTATTTTTGTCCTTAGAGGTTGCTAATACCCACATTGCTGCCGATTTAGCTAAGTTTTGAGGATCGGAAGAGGCAATTTTTTCTACCATAGCCATTTCTTTGGCGTTGAGATCGTAGTTAGCGAGTTTTTGCAAGGCTTGTACGCGTATTTGGAAGAAAGGATCTTTGAGAGCCGCAATTAGAATATCTTTACCTTCAGATTCGGTAGGAGCACTTACCGCTTGTAATCTGCTTTTAAGTGATTTAGCGCGTTGTATTTGGAACAAGTACTCTGCCCACGATTTTTGGTATTGTTCATTCATCAATATCACTCCTTCAGGGTTGATATCTATGAGGGTAGGCATTTTTCTCATTGGGAAGGTGAAAACGTTTTCTTTGCGAGCATCTACCCAAACGGTGTGTCTCATCACGCGATTGTTGATGTACAAATCTATATCCAATGGGAATTGGAACAAGAGGTCTTCACTTTGTGTTTGTATCACTTTTAGGGTGAGTTTACCTCTTTTGAAGTTCTTTTCTATATTTACAGTAGGGTTACCATTGCCGAAATACCATTGGTTGAAGAACCAGTTGAGGTCTTTACCACTCACTTTTTCTAATGAAAGGCGTAATTGGTGAGCTTCGCCAGTACCGTATTCATTGGTTTTGAGATAATCGGTAAGTCCTGCAAAGAAAGCAGCATCGCCCAAATAATTGCGCAACATATGCAAGATAGCTCCCCCTTTGTTGTAGGAAACTAAATCAAACATATCTTCGCGGGAGTCGTAACCAAAACGCACTAAATCTTTTACAAAATCGTTAGGGCGGTGTTGGTATTGGAGGGTGTTGTTGCTCAAGTGGTATTCAGCGACATCTTTGCCATATTTGTGCATCAACCACAAGTACTCGCTATAGTTAGCAAACGACTCGTTTACAGTGAGGTTTGACCAGCTTTCGGTAGTTACCAAATCGCCAAACCAGTGGTGTGCCAACTCGTGAGCGATGATAGGCTCCCAATAATTTTGGTCGGCTAAAGCACCTGCAGTTTGATAAGCGCTTTCGGCGTGGCTAACGGCTGTAGTATTTTCCATTGCACCACTCACAAATTCGCGTACTACCATTTGGGCATATTTAGACCAAGGGAAATCGTAGCCAAAACGTTCGGAGAAGAAAGTAATCATCTCGCTTGTATTGCCAAATATCTGTTTAGCAACAGATTCATATTCTTTTTCTACATAGTATTCAATAGGCACTGTACCACGCCAAGGGGTATCTTTAACCACGGCAAATTCTCCTGCTCCCATAAAGAAGAGGTAAGGAGCGTGAGGTCTATCCATCACCCAATAGTCGGTGCGCATATTGCCTTTCTTGTCACTGCTTTTTAGCAGACCATTAGAAAGGGTGACAAAGCTCTCGGGTACAGTGATTTCAATTTCTTGGGTTGTTTTTTGGTTAGGTTTGTCGATAGTGGGGAACCAACAAGAAGAGCCTTCGGTTTCACCTTGAGTCCACACTTGGCGCATAGGCTTATCGGCTTCTCCTTTAGGGTTGATAAAGTAGATCCCTTTGGCATCGGTAATTGCTTCTCCTCCTTTTTCAGTTACTTTCTCAGGCTGAGCAGTGTAGCGAATATAGATGGTATAGGCTTCGTCTTTCTGGTAGGTTTTGTTGAGTTTTATCTTTAGCAAATTGTTTTTATAGCTATAAGAAAGCCCCCGTTGTTTGCCATTCTGGTCTAAGGCTACCTTGTGAATGAGCATAGCCTTGGCATCGAGAATAAGGCTATCGGTAGCATAAAAATAAGGGGCAGCGGTGAGCCATTCTTCTCCGCTGAGGGTTTGGTTGTTGAAGTTGAAACTTACCTTTAACTTGGTGTGCTTCAAGGCAGTTTTCTTCTCAGGAGTCGCACGGTAAAGACTTCTACCCGAAGTATCGGTCTGTGCAAAAATGTAGCCCGTGAACAATAGGGCAATGATGGTAAAAAGTGTTCTTTTCATCGGTTTATCTTATTTGCTTGAAATATACTGATAATTTATTTTTCAAGGGATGATTTCAACCGCAAAGATATATCTTTTTACCATTATACCGAAATAAAACACCAAAAAATTATAATCGCTCTACTTCTTCAAGTTCGTTTGTATGGACTTCTTTGGCTTTTCCAAATTGATAAGTGAGGTTTAGTTTGACTTGCCGGCTTTCGCTATTGCCATAAGCATAAAGGTCTAAGTTAGGCAAATGGCTCTCGCTATCCCAGCGCTGGGTGTGGAAAATATCGGTAAAACTAAGGGTGGCTGTAAGGTGATTGTTTAAGAAAATACGCTGTAAACCAAGGTCTATACCTCCTGAAGATTTGGCTATCTCGTTGATACCTGCTAATCTGCGCGAATTGTAAACCGCTGTGAGCTCGCCTTTGAGTTGCCAAGGCAAACGAAAGTAATTTTGCATTGTTAGGCTGTACTGCCAACGATTGAGGTGTAACTCGCTACCTTCTAATACAGTGCCTTTATTCTCTATATAACTGAGATTAGGGGTAAGGGTTGTTTGGCAGCCGTTGCCCCAATTCAGTTCTTGATAGAGTGAAAAGAGCAAATGGTGCTGACTGCCTATATTTTTAGGAATTGAAATGATTTTGTTGCTTTGAAAAGGTTCACTGATACTGCTAAAAAAGTCGGTAGAGTAGCTGTAAGTCATTGTGAAAGAAGTTTTTTTATACGAAGCTGAAAGGGTAGCTTTTTGTATTTTTTCAGGAGCTAAAAACGGATTTCCTTTCCAATACGACAATTCGTCTAAAAGGTATTCAAACGGGTTGAGATTTTGGTATTCAGGTCGGTTGATGCGAGTGCTATAGCCTGCAAATAGCTGTAGGTCATCATTGTATTGGTATTGCAAACTCAGGGTAGGGAAGAAGTTAGTATAGTGTTTTTTATGCTCTTGTTGGCTGTTTCCACTGCCCTCAATAGGCAATAAAAGTCCGTTAGAAAAAGTAGTTTCGTTGCGTACCCCTACCTCAGCAGACAAACGGTCGGTAAGAGGGTAGCGATATTGAGCATAAACGGCAAAAATACGCTCTTTGAAGTCGAATGCATTAGAGCGGTTTACATCTATAATGTTATGGGGAGCCAAGTGTCTGTAAAACTGAAAGCTATTGTCCGAAAACACTTGTGAGTACTTAGCTCCTGCTGTAAGGCTGCCTCCCCATAGCGGTAATTCCGAACGAAAAGAAGTAGCGAAGATATGTATTTTGCGGTCGTTTTCGGAAAGATATAACTCGTGAGAAAGCACATTGCCCGCAGGTGAACGGTAAGTATTAGGTTGCCAATTCCCTGAACCACCATCGAAAAAAGCGTAATCTATATCTAACTGGTAACGTTCGTTATCGGAAGGAGCAAAAGTATAATAAGCATTGGCACTGTAGCGGTTCGCTTTTTGCATAAAGTAATCGTTGTAGCCCGATAATGTTTTTTCCAATACATTGGCAGCATTGAAAAAGCGAGTGGTTGTGCTAGTAGTTCCTTTGCCAAATAGCGTGTTGGCAGAGAGTTGCACGCCTAAAGTATGTTGTTCATCAGGCAAATAGTCATAGCCAATATGTCCTGCAATAGTTTTGCGTTTTTCGGTATCATCGGTGGGACTTTCATAACGCAAGCCATTTTGTAGGCGCTCGCTGCCGTAATCCATTGCGTAATGCCCTAACTGATGATTGTAACCCAAACGCAATATGCCTTTATTTACGCTGTGTTGCAGTTGGAGTTCCGTATTTTGGCGCAGATTCCACCAATACGACAGCCCATTGTTCAATGAGAAGAAGGTACCTTCCACCGTTTTTTTATCTAATACAATGTTCACCGCACCAGCTCCCCCTTGAGCCTCGTACTCGGCAGGAGGGTTGAGCAATAATTCTGTTTTTTTGATTTGCGCCATTGGGATAGATTTCAGATAACTCGCCAAATCGTCGGGTTGCATATAGGTAGGTTTCCCATTGATGAGCACCAATACATTGCTTTTTCCGCCAATGCTCAGGTGATTTTTGCTATCTACTACTACATTTGGGGTGCTTTTTAGTGCATCGAGAGCCGTTCCAGAGGCGTGTGTTAGGCTGTTTTTAGGTGAAAACACAATCTTGCCCTGTTCCATATATACAGCAGCTTTCTTTTGAGGAGCTGTAATGACTACTTCTTCTAAATCAACTGATGTTTTTAGTTCGATAGCAAGCATTTCAATAGACTTGTTCAGCTGAAAAGGTTCGCCTGTATACGACAGATAGTCGTTAGTACCTTCAATATAAATACGCAATTTGCGAGGGGAAGAAGTAAAGCTAAAGAGTCCGTTAGCTTCGGTAAGAGGTTCACTTACAATAAAGTTTGTGTCGGCATCTAATACTTTGATAGCCACATTGGCAATGCCTTCGAGTGAAGCGTTATGCACAAAACCTTTTACGGTGTACTGTGTTTGTGCAGAAAGGGTTGTGAGTGTGCATAGCAGGCACAATAAGAAACTCAATCTTTTCATTGTACAATAGTTGTTGGTGAATAATGGTGCAAATGTAAAAAAAAAACACACTCTACAAAATAAATGTGTTTTTATTGTGATTCAATGGTTTTTATAATATGCGCTAATAGTCGCAAAAATACTTACACTCCCTAACACATTCTACCTCTAACTTATCAAAAAATGTATTTAGCGGTGCAATATAAGGGTCGAGATCTAACAGCTTCCCATTGTAATCTACTGGGAGCTCTTCGATAAAAAGGTTATTGCCAATGAGGATGGGCATATAAAATATGGTTGAAATTAACTTACACAACTTTTTTTGTATTTTAATTCTTTTTAAAGCTAAATGAACTTTTTTGAATTTCAGAAATTGGGTATTCTTCTACTTGCTCTATATATTCATTGTAGATAAAAAGATTTTCACTTGTTTTATAAATGAGATATTTACAAGTATCCCCTTCTTTTAAAATTTGAGTTCCATCTTTTAATATAATATTATAAGTAAGTTTTTCTTTTTTTACATTTTTAGCACTTTCTATCCCTATTTCATATGAAAAAATAGTAAAAGCAGATATTATTATTATAATAGTTGAAACATTTCCTAAGTAATACCATACGGCAAAAATAAATACAAAAGATAGAATTATTATTCCTATATATTGCAATGATAAAAGCTTAGAATTGTATAGAAAATATAAATAAAATAGAAAAATGATTATTAATAAGGTTACACTAATAATTGTTATTTTATTCCTTACGCTATTTTTACCCATTTGAATAAAAATAACTAAAGAAAGTGAGGTACAAAAAAGTGCTACAATTGATATTAGAAAATAGTATAATAGTAATTTAATATAGAGAACTTTTATACAATCATTAATATTAAAGTACATTTCGTAAGAAATACCAAATTCACCTAAAAAAGAAGCTAAATATATAAAGCCTATAAGAATAAAAATAGGTATAGATATGATACTCATTAGAGTCCAATCAATTTTTTGTTGATTAATGTTTTTTTTATTTCTATTTTTCTCTAATAAAGAGCTACCTATAGAAGTATAATGCTTATTTCTTTTAATAATTCTCATTTCTAAAAATATTTATGTAAAATTTTTAATATTATGAATTAATCTTTAACTTTGCTATTTGATTTTTTTTAATACTCTAAAAAATTAATTAACAGCCTAACATATCTTTCAACTTCTTATTAGCATCAAAAGTTTTATTTTTGAACTTATTAAGTGGGGTTGCAGAACCTCTCAGTACGGTTTCTAATATACTAATTTTAGAAGGTTTTTGAGTGTTAGAATTATTTTTTATATTAATTAATACAAGAGAACAATTATTAAAGGCATATTTTGAAGCCTCTCTATAACCTTTTTCATCTTTTGCTCCAAAACCTAATTTTTTCATAGAAATTACATATAGCAATCTATTAAACCATGCATTTGTTCTCAAATCAAAATGCTTAGCTATCCTTTCAGTAAAAGAAACTGTTTCAGCTTTTCCTACCAAAATAATATCCTCTTTTTCTTTAAAAATATATACTCCACATCCTCCTTCAATAAACTCGTCATTACAATAAGTTAAGTCTTTAACCTTCAATTCATTTAAAGGAATTCCTTTTATTTTTTTGATTACTTCAATAAAGTCACCAAGTGTGAAATCTTCGTAATTCTCAAATTCTATAATGTAGTTTTTCATATTCATTATTTTACAAGAAAGATTACTTTTGAGTATATTTTTCTTTAATATAATCAGCTACTTTATCTATTTCAGGGAATAAAGTGCTTTTGTTTATACCTAATTTGCTTAATTCATTTTTAATATTTTGTTTATGTGAACTTTTAATTATAAATCTTTTTTTGACTTCTCGCTGTTTGCCAGACTCAGAAGAGGTATCTATCAACTCATCAAATTCGTTTTTTTCAATTTCTACATTTCCTCTTATTACCCATTCAGAAGGAACTTTTGACATTTTTTTTGGGGTTTTATCCCAATAAGGAATTTCTTTTTTTTCTATTCCAAATATTAGAAAAGCTCCTTGTTGTCTTACGATGCGAGGATTATCTAATTTAGGTTTAATTGCAAAAACTTTATTTATATCTCTTGGGTCTATTGCAGAAATAAAATAAGGTTTGTCCTCTTTTACAAAATTTAATAATTTTTCAAAATAACGCATATTAATCCAAGAAATCTCTTCATTAATAAAAGAAAGTATTTTATCTTCAAGTTTAGTAATAAAACTTAAGTTTTTCTTACGAACAAGAAGAGTTTCTAACTCTTTAACTACATTAAATTCATTAATAGCAGAGATTATTTTATCTTCAAGTTTAGAATGAAAGCTATTATTACCAACAAAATAGGAATTAATATTTTCTTTTTTAGGAAAAAGAGCATGGTTAATTTTTATAGTGTCTTTGGCATTTGATATAAAACATTTAATTTTGTTATTTGTTTCAGTATGAGTTAAAATATCTATTTTTTTTACCAGATTCACAAAATTATTTATTTGAGAGTCTATGTTAATAGAATTTAAATTTTCTTTGTTTGTTAAATTAAGTAATTCCTTTAAACAATCATAGCTAAGGAAATCAATCTTTGTTTTTAAAAAAATTAACTCATTTTTATATTGTTCGTATTTTTCTAAGTCTCCATTTGTGTAAAAAATATCATTACACTTTACTATGTTAGCTAAAATAGTAACTCTATCACTATCAAAGTAACGAATATTTTCGTTAGGAATATTAAGGACTATAACCTCTCCATCTATATCTTCTTCTTTATAAAGAGACTCTCCTTCCTTATTGAATTTAGGGCTCCCTTTCTTATCTATTTCTCTTTTGATCATTTTAGATTCTTCACAAGCAAAATATAAAGCTACTAAAGGATTGGTTGTTAAGTCTAATAACCGTGTAGGAACTCCATAATGTTGCATTAATGCTAATGATTCTACAGTGCTTTTTCCTTTAAAATCATAAGGTACATTAGAAATCATATCCCTATAAATGTTATGTTCATTTTCAATGAATTTTTCTTCTCGATAAACATAAGGTTTTAATTCATAAGTTTCATTAGTATGTCCCCTATAGAATAAAGTATTTTCTTTTTCTCTTATCTCTTTTTTTTCTATCTCTTTTATCTCGTTTAAAAAATCACTTACACTTTTTATGTATGTTATATTTTCTTTGTTTTCTACATTTTGTGTGCCCATATTTTCATTTATTAAGGATTACAAAATTCCTAAGATATGTTCTACTTTCTTTCTATTCAACTTTGCCAAAGTTTTGGGACTTTGGCAAAGTGTAGAGATGCAAAAATAATTGCCTGACCGTGCTACGGTCAATCATTCAACTTCAATACCGCCATAAACGCACTTTGTGGAATCTCTACATTCCCCACTTGGCGCATACGTTTTTTACCGGCTTTCTGTTTCTCTAAGAGCTTACGTTTACGAGATATATCCCCTCCGTAACATTTGGCAGTAACGTCTTTGCGGAGCGCTTTGATAGTCTCGCGGGAGATGATTTTAGCCCCAATAGCCGCTTGTATCGGAATGTCAAACTGCTGGCGCGGGATCAGCTCACGTAGTTTTTCACACATCTTTTTGCCTATATTATAAGCATTATCGGCGTGGATAAGGGCAGAGAGGGCATCTACCGATTGTGAGTTGATAAGGATATCCACCTTCACAAGGTTAGAAGCACGCATCCCAATAGGTGAATAGTCAAACGAAGCATAGCCTTTGCTCACTGTTTTAAGTCGGTCATAGAAGTCGAACACGATTTCGGCAAGTGGCATATCAAAGTTCAGCTCTACACGCTCAGGGGTGAGGTAGTGTTGATTGGTGATGACACCACGTTTTTCAATACAGAGCGACATCACCTGTCCTATAAAATCCGATTTGGTGATAATGCTCGCCTTGATATATGGCTCTTCCACGCGGTCTAATTTCGACGGGTCAGGAAGGTCAGAAGGGTTATTTACAATAATCGCTTTTTCGGGTTCTTTTTTGGTAAAGGCGTGGTAACTTACGTTGGGTACAGTAGTAATCACGGTCATACCAAATTCGCGTTCCAAGCGTTCTTGTACGATTTCTAAGTGCAACATTCCTAAGAATCCACAGCGGAAGCCAAAGCCCAAAGCGGCAGAACTTTCGGGGGTAAACACTAAGGAAGCATCGTTCAATTGGAGTTTTTCCATTGAGGCACGCAACTCTTCGTAATCTTCGGTGTCTACCGGATAAATTCCAGCAAAGACCATTGGTTTTACGTTCTCAAAACCATCAATAGCTTCTTTGCAACCGTCTACTGCCGAGGTAATCGTATCACCCACTTTTACCTCACGTGCATCTTTGATACCGGTGATAAGGTACCCCACATCGCCAGTGCTAATTACCTGCTTGGGTACTTGGTTGAGTTTGAGGGTTCCCACCTCGTCGGCATCATAGATTTTGCCGTTGGACATAAACTTGATTTTCTGTCCTTTGCGTATTTCGCCATTCATCACGCGGAAGTAGGTTTCCACTCCGCGGAAAGAGTTGTACACCGAGTCGAAAATCAACGCTTGTAGCGGTGCTTTAGAGTCGCCAGTAGGGGCAGGAATACGCTCGATAATAGCCTCCAAAATCGCCTCTACGCCCAAGCCTGTCTTACCACTCGCTGGGATAATCTCATCAGGTGAGCAGCCAAGAAGATCTACAATGTCGTCTTTCACCTCCTCGGGGTTAGCACTCGGTAGGTCTATTTTGTTGAGTACGGGAATGATTTCAAGGTCGTTTTCGAGAGCCAAGTAGAGGTTGGAAATCGTTTGTGCCTGAATGCTTTGAGCAGCATCTACGATCAGGAGAGCCCCCTCGCAAGCAGCGATGGAACGGGATACCTCGTAAGAGAAATCCACGTGACCTGGGGTATCAATAAGGTTGAGGATATATTTTTCGCCTTTGTACACATATTCCATTTGGATAGCGTGGCTTTTGATAGTAATACCGCGCTCGCGTTCCAAGTCCATATTGTCCAAAAGTTGGTCTTGTTTTTCGCGTTCAGTAACGGTTTGGGTAAAGTCGAGCAAACGGTCGGCTAAAGTACTCTTGCCGTGGTCGATATGTGCAATAATGCAGAAGTTACGTATGTTTTTCATTGTATAAATTAGTCGTTAGCAATTTAGTTAATAGTTGTTATTACGAGGCAATATGCCACAACTATCAGTAATTGAGGGCGCAAAGGTAGTAAATAATTAGTGAATTAACAAATTTAGAAGAAGATAGGATTTCAAAGAAGTCTGAGTTTTGGCAACTAAAAATTGTTCGTTGTTATTTGTCTATTGTTTTTTATTTTGTAATTTTGCCGCCAATTAATAACAAAGAGGACAAATTTGTACTGATTGCAACCTCTTGGGGTATTTCCCAAAAAATGCTAAAACAGTTCTTCTTTACAATGGCGTCCCCTGCTAAATCATAATTATCAATGGGATATTTATTCACCTCTGAGTCCGTTTCAGAAGGACATCCAGACAAAATCGCTGACCAAATTAGCGATGCACTTATCGACAACTTCCTCGCTTTCGACCCCCACTCTAAAGTGGCTTGCGAGACATTAGTAACAACCGGTCAGGTTATATTGGCTGGTGAAGTAAAATCTAACACTTACATCGATGTACAACAAATCGCGCGCAACGTGATTGAGAAAATTGGCTATACCAAAAGCGACTATATGTTTGAAGCCAAATCGTGTGGGGTGCTTTCGGCTATTCACGAACAATCACCCGATATCAATCAAGGAGTAGATCGCGGAAAACCTGAAGATCAAGGTGCTGGCGACCAAGGTATGATGTTTGGCTATGCGGTAAACGAAACCGAAAATTATATGCCACTCGCTTTAGACCTTTCACACGCTTTGTTGAGAGAATTGGCTGCATTACGCCGTGAAAACAAGGAGATTACCTATTTGCGCCCCGATGCTAAAAGTCAGGTAACTCTTGAGTATAGCAATGACAACAAGCCAGTGCGTGTGAACACTATTGTGATTTCAACCCAGCACGACGACTTTGATACCGAAAAGAAAATGCTCCAAAAAATTAAAGAGGACATCGTGAAAATTCTCATTCCGCGTGTGATTAAAAAGTATCCTCAATACGCACCTTTCTTTGACGATAAAATTATTTATCACATCAACCCTACAGGTATTTTTGTGATTGGAGGTCCTCACGGCGATACAGGACTCACTGGTCGCAAAATTATTGTAGATACTTATGGTGGTAAAGGAGCACACGGTGGGGGAGCATTCTCTGGTAAAGACCCGAGCAAGGTAGACCGCAGTGCGGCGTATGCTATGCGTCACATCGCCAAAAACTTAGTAGCAGCAGGCGTTGCCGATGAAATATTGGTGCAAGTGAGTTATGCCATAGGGGTAGCTGAGCCTACAGGTGTGTATGTAAATACTTATGGTACTGCCAAAGTGAACCTCACTGATGGTGAAATAGCTAAAAAAATACAAGAAATCTTCCCATTGCGTCCGTATGATATAGAACAACGCCTAAAATTGCGCAATCCTATCTACAGCGAGACTGCTTCTTATGGACATATGGGGCGTACTCCTGAGGTTGTAACCAAAGTATTCTCATCGCCTTATCACAAGACGAAAACGATAGAAGTAGAGCTCTTTACTTGGGAAAAATTAGATTTCGTTGAAAAAGTAAAAGCAGCATTTTTTTAATGACGAGTTACGAATTACGAGTTAGGAATGATGAACTTTGCTAAAGTTGAAACTTTGGCAAAGTTTTTTTTTCTTTTCATTGTCAATTGTTGTTTTTTTCTTACTTTTGTGCCATCAAATAAAAAAATAGTATGAAGTCTTTTTTACCAACTATGTTTTATTACGGGTTTCCTGTAGTACTTCTTACTACTACCGATAAAGATGGAAACGCCGATGTAACGCCTATTTCAAGCACCTTTACTTTAGGTGCGAATGCTGTGATAGCGCTTGTAAAACTAAACAAGGCTTATCATAATGTGATGGAAGTGCCCGAGGTAGTTTTTAACCTCCCTACGGCAGCTATGTGGGAAAAAGTAGAGGCAATTGCCCCTTATACCGCTCAAAACCCTGTGCCTCCTCAAAAAATGGGTAAATACACTTATACTGATGACAAGTTTAGTATTGGAGGATTTACTCAATTACCTTCAGAAAAAGTACGCCCTCCGCGTATTGCCGAATGTCCTATTCAGGCAGAAGCTAAAGTGAAAAACGTGAATGACCGCGATGCTTATGTACTTGTGGAATTGGAATTTGTGCAAGTACACGCTGAAGACCATTTGGTAATGGAAGGTAATAAAATCAATCCATTAGAGTGGGAACCTCTTATCTATAACTTTAAACATTATTACGGATTGGGAGAACACAAAGGTTTGAATTTCAGTATTAAGTAATGGCTTATCTAAGATAAGAAAAAAGAAAGCTTTGCTAAAACTCTTACAAGGTTTAGCAAAGCTTTTTTTATATTCTTTATTGTTAATTGCTAATTATTTTTTACCTTTGCTTCATTAAACAAAAACATTATACAAGATGATGAGAAAAACAGTAAAAACCGCACTGTTGTTTTCGTCGGCAGCACTCATCGTTGCTTGTGGCGGAAATAACAAAAAATCAGAAAATGCAATGATAGACAAAAATGCTGACAAGGGGCTTTCCCTTGCTGAAATGGACACTACGGTACGTCCGCAAGATGATTTTTACAACTATGTGAACGGTACGTGGGCTAAAACTGCCAAAATACCAGCCGATAAACCTACGTGGGGCTCTTTTCATATTTTGCGCGAGAAAACCGATGAGAATTGCTTGCTCATCTTGGATAATCTCCTTAAGGAAAACTTCGCTCAAGGTACTGAAGGTCAGAAAATAAAAGACCTCTACGAATCGTTTATCGATTGGAAAAAGCGCGATGCCGAAGGGCTTAAACCTATTGAAGGTTATTTGAATAAGATTGAGGCTATTAAAAACCTCACAGACCTTCAAAAGTATTTGGAAGAGGTAACTCGTGAGGGCGAAAACCCTATCTGTGCTTGGGGGGTATATGCCGATATGAAGGATTCTAATATGAATACTGTGTATCTCGGCAACTTTAGCATCGGTATGGGGCGCGATTACTACCAAAAAGATAACAAGGAGAATACTGAGGCTTTACAAAAGTATCAAGATTATGTAAAGGCTATCTTCAAAGTGCTTAAAGACGATAAAGCCGCTGAGAAAGCTAAACAAATGGTAGATTTTGAACGCTCGGTAGCTAAATTGATGCTCACCAATGAGGAAGACCGCAATCCTAACCTTAGCTACAACCCTCAAACAATGGCTGAGCTCAGCAAATTAGTGAAGAACCTCAATCTACCTCAGTTTCTTAAAAACGTAGGGGTGAACACTGATAAAGTAGTTGTTTCTGAAATTCGTTTGTACAAACAATATGATAAGTTTATCAACGAAAAGAACTTGCCTCTTATCAAAGATTACCTTAAATATCAATTAGTAGCTGATAATGCGAGCAACCTTACCAAAGAACTCGATGAGCTTTCTTTTAACTTCTACAACAAGGAGTTGCAAGGACAACAAGAACAACGTCCGATGAACAAACGCGCTCTAAGTGTGATCAATGGTATTTTGGGTGAAGCCTTTGGTAAATTGTATGTAGAAAAGTATTTTCCACCTAAAGCTAAAGAAGAAATGGTTACTTTGGTAGATTATCTGAAAAAGAGCTTTGCACAACATATCAAAGATGTAACTTGGATGTCAGATGCTACTAAGGAAAAGGCTTTGGCTAAACTCAATAAATTTACTGTGAAAGTAGGTTACCCCGATAAGTGGGAAGACTACTCTAAACTGACCATTGAACCGGCTGCTAAAACGGTGTATTTTGCTAACTTGCAACGCGTGAGTGAATGGGCTTACCAAAAAAGTTTGGAAAAAGTAGGCAAGCCTGTAGATAAAACTAAATGGGGTATGTCGCCTCAAACAGTGAATGCGTATTACAATCCATTGTATAATGAAATTGTGTTCCCTGCGGCTATCTTACAACCTCCTTTCTTCAATTTCGAAGCCGACCCTGCGGTGAACTTCGGTGGTATTGGTGCTGTAATAGGTCACGAAATGACACACGGATTTGACGATAGTGGCGCTGAATTTGACGGCGATGGTAATCTAAAAAATTGGTGGACTCCTGAAGATAAAAAGAACTTTGAGAACGCTACCAAAGCCCTTGCTAAACAATACGACCAATACGAACCTGTAAAAGGTGTATTTGTAAATGGTACTTTCACCAGTGGTGAAAACATAGCCGACCTCGGTGGGGTGAACATCGCTTTTGATGCTTTGCAAATGTACTTAAAAGACAAAGGTAATGTAGGTAAAATAAGTAATTTCACTCAAGATCAACGTTTCTTTATCTCTTGGGGTACTGTATGGCGTACGCTTTCTACTGATAAATATCTTACAAACCAAGTAAAAACCGACCCTCATAGCCCAGGATATTTCCGTTCATTCGGTCCGCTTGTGAATGTAGACGCTTGGTATAAAGCCTTTGATGTAAAAGAAGGTGATAAACTTTATAAAAAACCTGAAGACCGCATCAAAATTTGGTAGGTGAGCACCGCACTGATAGTAACTCCTACTAATCCGTGCATTGCAACACTCTGCCCTGTAACATACAAATTTTTGATGTGAGTTTGTGGCATAAAAACGCTTTCCATTATATGGTTAGCGTTTTTTTTGTAGCCGTACAATGCTCCCGTGGGGTTGCCTATATAATCGCGGTAAGTAAGCGGTGTAGAGGTGTAGTAATGAGCAATAGCACTTTTGAGTGTAGGAAATTGTTGAGCAACTACATCTAATAAATCTATAGCACGCTGACTTTTGAAAACTTCATACTGGTTGCCTCTTGGGTTACCCTCGGTATTGGTCGTGAAACTATTTTGCCAGCGTTGCAGTTCATCAGTGTTCATATAGGTGAGGATAGTAACATTATCAGTATATTCCCTGCTGTCCTTTGGAGGATTCATAGAGAGCATATACGAAAGCGGGAAGTTGTTAGTAGGATAATTAGTAGCGTGGTAAACACTGTTATTATCCTTAAACCAATACACATTATAGGGCAAGTAACGAAAAGCATTTGGCTTGAGTACCAAATGCAATGAAAAGGCAGCAACCGTAGGTTGTAAGCCCTGCACGCGTTTGCAAAAAGAAGGCTTAAAAGGTGTTTTGCCTGTGATGTTGAGTAGTTGCTTTACATCTATAGCCGAGATGATTTGTTTTGCGACAAACTGCTCTCCTTGCTTGGTGAGTACTGTGTTGATAGTATTCCCTTCACTGTATTCAAACCCTATGACCTCCCTTTGGTTGAAAAGGTCAGCACCATATTGGCGCAATTTTTCAATGAGCAAGTTGGTGATTTGGCTACCACCTTGTGTGAGTCGCCAAGCGCTTTCTATATATGAATTGACCGATAGCGCGTGCACGTATAAAGGTGTCTGCTCATCAGCGCCTCCATAGAGAAAGTTAGAGCCTAAGAGTACCGCTTTGAGTCGGTTGTTGGTAGTAATATCGTTGAGGAAGTCTAAGAGTTTCAAAGAAAGCGTATGCACATCGTAATCGGCTACTGCTTGCTTATGGCGGTAGAGTGGAAACTTATCGCAAATAGATTGCATCGTGTGGGTGTACTCTTCTAAGGCTTTTTTTTCATTGGGGAAGTAGGAGAGGAGTTGTTGCACGAAGTTCTCATAACCCTGAGCGTGAGGATACATCACGTTAGGTGTATCGCCAAAACAAATACGGTCGTAGCCGTTTATATCAAGGCGTTCTACCGAAAGATGAGTGGCAATACCTACATCTTTAAAATATTCGTATAACACCTGACCTTCTGCGAGACTTCCTATGTAATGCACTCCTGTATCAAACAGCGTATTATTGCGCACAAAAGTTTGCAGGTTACCCCCATACTGCTCATTTTTCTCCAATATACACACTTTCTTTCCTGCTTTAGCCAAGAGCAAAGCCGAAAAGAGCCCCGAGAGTCCGCTACCTATCACCAAAACATCGTATTGCTTCATTGTCTATATTCCAAAACTCGTCAAAAACTTATCGATATACAGCTGTTTTTCTTTTGATTTATACTGTTGGATAAAGCGAGGGTGCTCTAATACTACCATTTCACCAAATAAAGTAGCTTCTTTATTTAATTTTTGTAAGAAAGTAGCGTTCTTTTTGCCTAATACGAACACCTTTTGAGTATCTACTCCTAAGGCGATATGCTTTTTTAAAGTTTTTATCATATAGTCTTTTAGTGATTTGAAGAGTGCCTCTTCATCGTAATAATTAGCATTGAGCCATTTGCCGTCCGAGGCTTTTCGCACAATAGCCAAAGGAAAAGGAGAATTGATATAAAAATCATTGTAGAACTTAGTAACTCCACCGTATGCTTTTATCATATCATACATAAAAACAGATGATACTTCGTGAGTATGTGCCGACTTCATTGCAATACCACACTCGCTTTCCAATCGCTTGGTATCAGTAAAAGGAACGCCTGTGACCCCTGCCCCGTGTCGGCTGGGATTGATACCTATAATGAATTTCCGCTGACGGTTATCGTTGTAGAATTTGTGATAAAAAGCACGCATTACCTCCATAGTTTCAGGGTTATCCATATAAGGATTCAGCACATCAAAATCTTTAGGCAAGGATTGGTTGTACTCTAAATGCGTGTTGAAGTTGATAATTCTATCGGCAAAAGTATTCATTAGGCTTGTTTTTTGAATTTTACTGCTACCCAGTTGTTGCGTTCTAAGTTCTCGATGTATTGCAAACCGTATGCTTCCGCTTTTTCGCGGATAAGAAGTATATCTTCCTTGTAAAAACCACTGAGCAAGAGAGTGCCTCCTGCTTTGAGAGCTGGTACATACTGCGGTATATCGTTTAAGAGAATATTACGGTTGATATTGGCAATAATAAGGTCGAAGTCTTTTTCATTAGCCAGTGAGGAAGCATCTCCCAGCTGTACTTTGATGTGCTCACAACCATTGTGTTCTACGTTTTCTATAGAGTTCTCTACACACCATTCGTCTACATCAATAGCGAGTACCTCAGTAGCACCGCGTTTGGCTGCCATAATAGCGAGTACGCTTGTACCACAACCCATATCGAGCACTTTTTTGCCTTTGAGTTCTTCCTTTAAAAGGAATTGCAACATCATATAAGTAGTTTCGTGATGACCAGTACCGAAGCTCATCTTAGGGTCGATAACAATTTCATAAGGGGTATGTGCTTCGGGGTGGAAGGTAGCACGTACAGTACACTCATCGTCTACGGTGATAGGCTCAAAGTGTTTTTCCCATTCCTCATTCCAGTTCACCTGTTCAATAGTTTGATGTGTGTAGGTAATTTGGAACTCCTCGCTGTGAAGTATCTGTATGTCAGAGAGTATATTAGCATTCCAAAAGGATTCTTGTATATAAGCCTGCAAACCGGTTTCGGTATCTACAAAGCTCTCGAAGCCTACTTCGGCGAGTTCGGCAACTAATATTTCAGAAGCAACCCCCATAGGGGCAATGGTAAAAGTGTATTCTATGTAATTCATTCAATGAGAGGTAAAATCCGTTTAGAGCGCAAAAATAAGAAATAATTGCAAATAGAATGTGATAAATAAGAAAAAAGTTATATCTTTGCGGGGTGTATGATAACTTTAACCCAATACATAAATATGAAAAAGATAGTATTTTTGTTTTTAGTGGCCTTATGGATGGTAATGCCTGCTTCAGCTCAGTTGTTACGTCATAATTTCGACGACGAGGGCAATACTTTCATTCAAGGTATCGCTCGTGCTCAGTTTTGGGCGCGTTATACCGAAACCAACCCTGGTACCGCTGTGAATGGTGAAGTGGTGAACAATGTGTTTGACTTTTCAGTGCGCCGTGTCCGTTTAGGAGTCTATGCCCAAGTAGAAAAGAAATGGTTGTTCTATGTGTTGTTAGGAAATAACAACTTCAACCAGAGCACCCTTCGCACTGCTAATTTGCGTCTCCTCGATGCTCTTGCTCAGTATACTTTTAGCGAAAAATTAAGTATTGGTATAGCCAAAACTACTTTCCTCGGTGCAGGGCGTTATTCTAACGGATTTTCTAATGCATCTATGCTCACCCTCGACCCTTCAGTTTATTACCTCAATACACTCAATCACTTCGATGATATGGGGCGTAGAATAGGTGTTTATGCCAAAGGTCAGTTAGGTAAATTCGAGTATTTTGCGGCCTTGCAAAACTCAACTATACCTCCTTCTTCATTCAGCTATAGTAAAGGGCATCCTCAACCCTTTACATCAGCTTACTTAAAATACGAATTTTGGGATAATGAGGGAAATCTTTTGCCTTCTAGTGGTGGAAATGGCACTTATATAGGTAATAAACATATTATGAATCTCGGTTTGGGGTATGAATATCAAGCTAAAGCGAGAACTTTTACCAATACTACTGATACTTCTTATCGCGATTATTTCAATTTAGGAGTCGATTTCTTTATGGATACCCCTATTTCCGAACGAAATGATGCTATTACAGCTTATGTAGGTTTTAATAATATCTATTTTGGTAATGATTATGTGAGATTTGTAGGAGCAAATAGCATTTTTGAAGGAGGAACTTCACTCAATGGTGCCGGTAATGCCTCTCCTGCAGTAGGTACAGGCAGGAGCTTGTTCTTGCAATTGGGTTATCTGCTTCCTAAATGGGAAAATTCTGATATCCGTCTACAGCCTAATGCAAGTTGGCGTTTTGCAAGTTATAAAACTCTTAATAACAATATAAATATATATTCTGTTGGTGTAAATACTTATTTCAAAGGACAAAAAAGCAAACTTTCTTTAGCGTATGAGAACCGTCCTGTTTTTAGTGCTACTGACAAAAAGGTGAGTACTCGCTTAGGTACCTTTATATTGCAGTACCAAATAGAATTGTAAAAAACTAATTGACAAATAAATATCAACTATTATGAAAATGTACGACATCGTTATCATCGGTTCTGGTCCAGGAGGCTATGTGGCTGCAATTCGCGCCGGACAATTGGGCTTCAAAACTGCCCTTGTAGAAAAATACAACACTTTGGGGGGTACTTGTCTCAATGTAGGCTGTATTCCATCTAAAGCCTTACTTGACTCCTCCCATCATTACGAGGAAGCAACACAACATCTTGAGGCTCACGGCATCGAAATTACAGGTGAAGTGAAGTTCAACTTAGAGAAAATGATTGAACGCAAAGCGGCTGTGGTTGAACAAACCTGTACCGGAGTAAAATTCTTAATGGAAAAAAACAAAGTAGATGTTTTTACAGGCGTAGGTAGTTTTGAATCTCCTACCCAAATTAAAATTACTCCTAAAGAAGGTACTCCCGAAATTATCGAAGCTAAATATACCATCATAGCTACAGGCTCTAAACCTGCAACTTTGCCTTTTATCAAACTCGATAAAGAACGTGTGATTACCTCTACCGAAGCTCTTAAACTCAACGAAGTACCTAAACATCTTATTGTAATAGGGGGCGGTGTGATTGGCTTGGAATTAGGACAAGTGTACAGCCGTCTCGGGGCTAAAGTATCCGTAGTGGAATATACCGATAGTATTATCCCTACAATGGATAGAGGTTTAGGACGTGAGCTTACTAAAGTGCTAAAAAAACAAGGATTTAATCTCTATACAAGCCATAAAGTAACCGAAGTAACTCGCGACGGTAATATAGTGACTGTAAAAGCAAACTCTCCTAAAGGAGAAACTATTAGCTTAGAAGGTGATTACTGTTTGGTAGCCGTTGGACGTCTTCCTTATACACGTGGACTCAATCTCGAAGCTGCTGGTGTACAAAAAGATGAACGGGGTAGGGTAGTAGTAAACGACCGCTTGCAAACTAATGTGCCTAATATCTATGCTATAGGCGATGTGGTACGTGGCGCTATGCTTGCTCATAAAGCCGAAGAAGAAGGGGTATTAGTAGTAGAACAACTCGCTGGACAAAAACCTCATATCGACTATAATCTCATACCAGGGGTGGTCTATACGTGGCCTGAAGTTGCCTCAGTAGGAAAATCTGAAGAACAGCTCAAAGCCGATGGAGTTGCTTATAAAGTAGGTCAGTTTGCATTTCGTGCCTTAGGGCGTGCGCGTGCTAGTATGGATACCGATGGCTTTGTGAAAATCTTAGCAGATTCCCAAACCGATGAAGTATTAGGAGTACATATCATTGGAGCTCGTGCTGCCGATATGATAGCCGAAGCCGTTACAGCTATGGAGTTCCGTGCTAGTGCCGAAGATATTGCTCGTATTTGCCACGCACACCCCACTTTCACCGAAGCTGTAAAAGAAGCCGCCTTAGCAGCTACCGAAAATCGTGCTATCCACGCGTAAAATAATAATAACACAAAATTTTGCCAAAGTTCTATCACCCATTATGATGCGAATTTTGGCAAAATTGAATTGTAACCATCTCACCTTTTTTCATTTTTATATCCCAATTTTGTTATTTTGGCACAATCTTGGTAGCAAACTCTTGTAGTGCGATTTTTTTGTAAAGGAGTAGTTTTTGTTTGTATGTATTTAACAATCAGTTGTATAACTGTATTTTTTAAAGAGTTGTAAATGTTAAATAAAACAAAAAAATAACAAATGATGAGTGTTATGTCGCATAAAACACCTATATTTGCGCCTTGCATAGAATAGTATATATGTACAAAAAGTTATACATCGTATTTATAGTATTGGTGGCGCAACTCGCCTCAGCACAGCGATATGAGTTAGGGGTCTTCTTAGGAGGAAGTAACCCTATTGCTGATATTGGTCGCACTCACTACGTCTACCCTAATGAATTTGCTTTCGGAGGATTGTTCAAATGGAACTTCCACGAACGTATGTCTGCTCGTGTGCAGATTACTAAAACAGTTATCAGTGGTAATGATGCTCAATCAGATATCCCAGGGAAACGCAATCGTCAGTTTGCCTTCCGTACCGATGTTACCGATATGACTGCTGGTGTCGAATGGCATTTCTTTAGCTACAAAATCAAAAACCTGCTCGATCGCCCCATTACCCCCTATATCTTTGGAGGAATTACAGGATTTTGGCACGACGATTTGTATTTTGATCCTGCTTACCCTAAACCTACAGACGCTATTGATACCTCACGACGAGATTTTGATTTTGCCGTACCTGTAGCTTTTGGCGTAAAAGCTAAAATTACAAACCGATTGATCTTGGCAGGTGAGGTGATGTTCCACTTTACCCTTACCAACAACTTAGATGGTACAGCTCCTAAAAACCGCCCCTTTGTTTTTGGCAATATAGGTAGAAGTTATGATTGGTATACCCTTTCAGGACTCACTCTTACCTATACTTTTGGAGAATGGCCTTGTTATTGTAGAAATTAGTGAAATTTAAATGGAAATAACCAAATACCCGAAACACTTGGCTATTATAATGGATGGCAATGGGCGCTGGGCAAAAAAACAAGGTTTGCTCAGAGCTTTCGGTCACGAAAAAGGTGTACAAACAGTAAGGCAAGTAGTGGAATATTGTGTTGAACATCAAATCCCTTATCTTACTTTATACGCTTTCTCTACTGAAAATTGGAACCGTCCCGCCTTAGAAGTAAAAGCCTTAATGGAACTATTAGTGAAGTTCTTAAAAAAAGAGATGGAAAACCTACTGAAAAACAATGTAAAATTGAATACAATAGGCAATTTAGACCGCTTTCCACCCAAAGCCCGTGAAACATTGCTCGCTACTATTGATAAACTAAAAAACAACACGGGGGTTATCCTTACCTTAGCCCTTAGCTATGGAGCACGAGAGGAATTGCTCACCGCTGTTAAACAGATTGCCACTGAGGTGAAAAATGGTACCCTAACCTCCAATGAAATCACTGAGCAAACTATACAACAACATTTGTATACTAATAATCTACCCGATGTAGATTTGCTCATCCGTACCAGTGGTGAATACCGCATTAGTAACTTTTTGTTATGGCAAATAGCCTACGCCGAACTCTATTTTGCTGAGGTTCTATGGCCAGACTTTACTAAAAAACACTTAGAGGAAGCGCTCCTTAATTATCAAAATAGAGAAAGACGATTTGGAAAAACAAGCGAACAACTTACGTAAAACTATGCTGAAAAAAATTATATTACTCGCCTTTTTGGCTTTGGTAAGCCTTGTGAATGCACAAGAAGAAGAAAGAATATCATTAGGACAAGGAAAAAAATATACCATAGGAGGCATCGAAGTTACTGGTGCTAAACGTTATAACGAACAAACCATCCTCACTACTTCTGGCTTGAAAGTGGGCGATGTAATCGAAATTCCCAGTGAAAAATTTAGCGCTATTATCCATAAACTATGGAGCTATAAGTTGTTTAGCGATATCAATATCTATATTAAAAAGGTAGAAGGTGATACTGTATTTTTGGAATTAGCTATTAGAGAAACTCCTTCTCTCGTCGATGTGAAAATATCTGGTGTTAGTCAGAAAAAAGGTGAAACTCTCCTCAAAGATGCCGATATTAAAAAAGGTGTGAAAGTAAATGAGAGTTTGATTGCAAATACCCGAAACTATATCACCAATAAATACCGAAAAGACGGTTACCTAAATACTAAAGTAACTATTGATACTAAAATAGATACTACCGATGCAAACGGAGTCGATATGCTTATACATATCGATAAAGGTAACAAAGTAAAAATAGACAAAATCGTTTTCGAAGGCAACCAGCAATTCACTTCTGCTAAGTTGCGCAAAAAACTCAAAAAAACTAAACAAATACAGTTCGGTCGTTTCTGGAAACGCTCTAAATATGTTAAAAAGAATTACGATGAAGACCTCGTGAATCTTATCGATTTCTATAAAGAAAAAGGATACCGAGATGCCCGTGTAGTAAGTGATTCTCTTATTAAAGAAAAAGACGGTAATGTGAGTTTAAATATTGCTGTGGAAGAAGGAAAACGTTACTATTTTGGTGATATCCGATTTCTTGGAAACTCCGTTTACAACGACCGTGTACTTAACCAAATTTTAGGAATCAAAAAAGGCGATGTGTATAATGGAGTCTTACTTAAAAAACGTGTGCAGGACAATACCAAACCCGATGCCGAAGATATTACCAACTTATACCAAAATAGTGGTTATCTTTTCTCTCAAGTACACCCCGTAGAAACCTCAGTGGTCAACGATACTATCAATTTTGAAATTCGTATCGTAGAAGGAAAACCTGCTTATTTCAATAAGATAACAGTAAAAGGTAACGAAAAAACTAACGACTATGTGATTTATCGCGAATTGCGTACCCGCCCTGGTTACTTATATAGTAAGGATGCTGTTGTGCGTACCGTACGTGAGTTAGGACAGTTGCAACTCTTCGATGCACAAAATATCAACCCCGAATTTAAAAACGCCGATCCTAATGCAGGAACAGTAGATATCGAGTATAACCTCACCGAAACAGGTTCAAGTCAGGTACAATTACAAGGTGGTTATGGGGGAGGCTCTTTCATCGGAACAGTAGCTCTGTCATTCAACAACTTCTCTATCAAAAATATATTTAATAGAAAAGCTTACCGACCTGTACCTATGGGTGATGGTCAAAGCTTATCACTCAGCTTACAAGTGAGTAGATACTATCGCACTTATGGATTCTCTTTTACCGAACCTTGGATGGGAGGTAAACAGCCAGTGCAGTTCTCAGTATCCTTTAGCCGTACTGAACAATTTGGCTATAGTTACAGAAGTTATGATGTCGATAAAAGCCGCCGCGTATACATCACCGAGTTTAACGTCGGTTTGGCAAAACGACTTAGAGTCCCCGACGACTATTTCCAAATAGCTCACACTCTCACCTATAAACACTACGACTTGAAAGACTATCCTAATTTAGGACTCTTTACTTTCAAAGATGGTTCGTCTAACTCATTTGCTTACACTATTGCTCTATCGCGTAATTCTAGTGGCCCTAACCCTATCTACCCTATGACGGGAAGTAGTTTCAACATCAGTGCAAAGGTTACTCCTCCTTACTCTCTGTTCAATGGAGTGGATTATGCTAAATTGTTAGACGAACGTACACAAGCTATTGCTAACAACGATAGTGATAAGATAGCCTCTATAGACCAACAACGTTTCCGTTGGTTGGAATTCTATAAACTCAAATTCACTTCAGCTTGGTACACTAATTTGTATAGTAAGTTTGTATTGAAATTTGGTGCCGATTTTGGTTATCTCGGTGCTTATAACAACAATCGCGGTATAGTACCTTTTGAACGCTTCTTTATGGGAGGCGACGGCTTAGGTTATTATTCTATGGATGGTCGTGAGAACATACAAATGCGCGGTTATGAGAATTATGCTCTCTCCTCTGATAGTGGTGAAACTGTATTCAATAAATTCTCATTAGAGTTGCGTTACCCTATCACCCTAAAACCAATGGCTTCTATCTATGGGTTAGCTTTCGCCGAAGGTGGTAATGTACACGATGGTCTCTCAAACTTTAATCCTTTCCAACTCAAGCGTTCTGCTGGTTTAGGATTGAGACTCTTTATGCCTCAATTCGGTATGTTAGGTATTGATTTTGGCTATGGTTTTGATAATCCGGCCAATAGTACAAACCGCAGTGGTTGGCAAACCCATTTCATTTTTGGACAACAATTCTAATTTTTGGCACGATATTTTCTATGAAAAAGTTACCAGTTCTTTTTGTAGTGCTATTGGCAACAATAACACTTTCATTCGCACAGAAGCCTTCACGTATAGGCTATGTGGATATGGACTATATTTTGGCTAATTTGGAAGACTACAAGGTTGCAAACCAACAGTTTGCATTGCAAGTAGAACAATGGCAGGCAGAAATAGAAAAACGACAAACTAAAATACAAGCTGAAAAAGATAAGTTAGAAGCTGAAAAAGCTTTGCTCACCCCCGAATTGATAAAAGATAAGGAAGAGGAAATCGCTTTGATGGAATATAATCTCAATGCTTATAAACAACAGAAATTTGACGCTAAAAATGGAGAGTATATCAATCAAAAGTTCTTGCTCGCCAAACCTATTCAAGACCAAGTGTTCAATATAGTCCAAGAAATAGGAAAAATGCGTAAGTACGACTTTATATTTGAAAAAAGCGATGCGACTATGTTGTTCTCTAATGAACAACACAATCTTAGCAAAGTAGTACTCCGTGCCTTGAAGAAAAAAGATAATGCTGCCGACCGTAATAAGGATATGGCAGAACTCTTGAAAGAAAGTTATGATTTTGAGTTTGTGGAAGAACGTGTGAAAAAACGCAAAGAAGCCGAAAAAGCACGTGAAGAACGCCGCGTACAGTATGAACAAGAGCGTTTGCGCAAAACAGAGGAAATGAAACAACAACGCGAAGCCTTTAGAACACAACGCGCTAAAGAACAAGCGGAACGCCAGCAAAAAGCACAGCAAGAGCGTGAAGCTTTAAAAACTCAACGCGAAAAAGAACAAGCAGAACGTGTGCAGAAAATGCAACAAGAACGTGAAGCACTAAAAGCACAACGCGAAAAAGAACAAGCAGAACGCGTACAGAAAATGCAACAAGAGCGTGAAGCTTTAAAAACTCAACGCGAAAAAGAACAAGCTGAGCGTGTACAGAAAATGCAACAAGAGCGTGAAGCACTAAAAGCACAACGCGAAAAAGAACAAGCAGAACGCTTGCAAAAACAACAAGAAGTGCGAACTCAAACGCGCACTACAAATTAAGTAAAAATTTTAAAATAACTAATATTACAAACAAGATGATGAGAAACATTAGAACATTGATGATTGCATTGGCTCTATTTTTTGGAGCTACTACAATGCTCACTGCACAAGTGAAAGTTGCCCATATAAATGTGCAAAAACTCTTGGAAGAAATGCCTGAAAGAAAGTCAGTTGAAGCTCAGTTAAAAAAATTAGAGCAAGGCTATATGAACGACATTCAAGCTGCTATCAAAGAATTGCAAGCTAAAGCTCAAAAATACGACAATGAGTATGCTGCTCTCTCCGAAGCTCAAAGAAAAGCAAGAGAGGCTGAGTTCCTTAAAAAATCTGAGGAAATAAAAACAATGGAAGAAAATATCCGTAAAACTCAACAAACAGCTGCTGAAAGCTTGCAAAAAAAACAACAAGAACTCGTAGAACCATTGCTTAAAAAAGTAAAAACTGCTATCGAAAATATCGCTAAAGAAAAAGGCTTGCAATATGTGTTAGATTCAAGTGCTGGTTCAAGCGTGATTGTTGCTACTGGTGAAGACCTCTACAGCAGTGTGAAAAAGAAATTAGGCTTCTAATCGAAGAATTACATATTACAAATGGTTTTATTTTACAGAAAAAAGTGTTCTCTATCTGAACACTTTTTTCTATTTTTGCACTATCATAGATATAAAATAATAGAAAAATGAATGAGATTACATTTCGTACTGCTCCTATAGGTTTGTTTGATTCAGGGGTAGGAGGAACTACTATTTGGAAGGAAGTTAATGCCCTAATGCCTAATGAAAGTACTCTCTTTTTAGCTGATAATAAGAATGCTCCTTATGGAGAAAAAACTAAGGAAGAAATCATAGCACTCTGTGATGCCAATACTCAATTTTTGTTGGCTCAAAAAGCTAAAATTATAGTAGTAGCTTGTAATACTGGTACTACTAATGCAATTTCATATTTGAGGAATAAGTATAAGGATGTGCCTTTTATTGGTATCGAACCTGCTATCAAACCAGCAAGTTTACAGAGTGTAACAAAAAAAATAGGGGTTTTAGCTACCCGTAGCACTCTTGCGAGCGATCTTTTTGCCAAAACAAGCGAGCATCTAAAACAAGAAGAACAAGTCGAAATTATAGAACAAGTAGGCGAGGGGCTGGTAGACCTTATAGAAGCAGGACGTATAGAAAGCCCCGAAATGACTCAATTGTTGCGCCGCCACCTTTTGCCAATGGTCGCCTTAGGAATTGATTATTTAGTATTGGGCTGTACCCATTATCCCTATTTGTTACCACAGATACAACAACTCATTCCAGCTCATATCAAAGTTATAGATTCGGGCTATGCTGTTGCTAAACAAACGAGAAATATACTGTTGCAACACCATTTGCTCAACGAAGATACAACAGCAATACCACAACACCTTTGGCTTGCCAATGGTAATACAGAAGTATTACAACAATTTGCCCCCAAAGAAAAGGGATTAGAAAACTTACAAATTTCTAATTTCTAACTCTTAATTCCTATTTTTTAGGAATCCTGATGTAATAGGTTTTGCCATCTTTGTTGTCAAGTTTTCTATCGCGTAGCCAAGGATTGTAATTTTTTAACTCTTTGTAAGTTACGTTTTGGCTTTTAGCAAAATCAGTAAGATTTTCTATGGTGCTATCTACCATTACATTATAAGTAGGAAATTCGTTGTATAAGTGTTTTTTATCAAAAATGAATCCATACTTTTTGGGGTGTTTCATTATTTCCTTAACTGCCAAAATACGGAATACATAGCGCGAAGTCTCACTGTTTAAGTACAAATCGTAGTAGTTGTTTGTTTGCTGAAAAGTAGTCTGTTTATTCATTCCTGCTACACCAGCGTTGTAGGCAGCTGCCGCCATTGTCCACGAACCCGTACTACGTTTAGCTTTATTCAGGTAATCACAAGCTGCTTGTGTCGCTTTTTCTAAGTGGTAACGTTCATCTACTTGATCGCTTACTTCTAAACTGTACTCTTGGGCGGCAGCTTTCATAAACTGCCAAAAACCACTAGCTCCTGAGGGCGATACAGCATTGGTGAGCCCGCTTTCTATAACAGCTAAGTATTTAAAATCATCAGGAATATTGTTGCGTTTGAGTATAGGCTCTATAATGGGGAAATATTTGTTAGCGCGCTTGAATAACAATAAACTGTTGGACTGCCAATAAACATTTACGAGAAATTCTCGGTCTAATCGTTCGTATACATCAGGGTCATCCATAGGCACTTTTTCACCTGCAAAATCTAACTTTTCAGGTAAGTCAATAGCGTAAACTCTATAATTATCAAAAAAATCATCTTTGTGGTGAGCAGCATCTTCAACAGCAAGAGGATTTTCAGTTAGTTCAGCTTCAGCTTGCTCAAAAATATTCTGGTCTTCTTTCTTAACCGACATAGCGTTTACTAAGAACCCTGAAAGCAGTACTACACCACCACTGATAAGAATGTATTGTAAAGTTTTTTTCATTATTGTTTTCTTTTTTAAATTAAAACTTTGCTAAAGGTAGATTACGACTTTAGCAAAGTGAAATTACGCTAAGGCGTTGAGTTTTCCAATCAAGATAGCTGCTTTTTCTTCAAACTCTCTTCTTACTTTTTTGAGATGAGCGCCTCTGTTTTCTACTGATTTATCAGCTACTTTATCAATAAGTGAGTCAAAATCATTTAGTATTTCTCCTACAAGAGCTTTACCTTCTTCAGTGCCCATCTTGCCAGTGAAATACACAGCGTCAATGATATCTCCCAACACATAGTTGATCTCTTTTTTTAAAATGCGAATGCTTGCCATACGTTTTTAATTTATTGGTGATTTGCCGGCAAAGTTACAAATTAATTCTTATCTTTGCAAAAAATAAATCAGTTATGTATGTATACAATTTAACGATGGTAGTGAATGATGAGGTGTTTTTATCTTGGCAAGACTGGCTGCAATCCGTTTATTTACCAATAGTAAAAACCTCAGGAACTATAGAAAAAGTACGAGTATTTAAACTGTTAGACGCTCCCGAAAAACATTATGCAGTACATTGCGAAACCTCATCTCCGGCTCAGTTAATGCATTTTATTGAAGATACTATCCCTCAACTTTTACAACAAGCTGCCGAAACTTTTGGAGAGAAAGTTCTTTTTTGGGGAACTCAGCTCAAAGAAGTGAAAACTGAAGACTGAAAACAAAAAGAATTTGGCATAAAAATTGATTTGTGACTATAAACTATTAACTCATCTCTATTAACTAAAATAAAAATGACTATGAAAAAGAATGCAAAACTTACAAGTGTAGTGAAACAACTTGTCTTGGCAATCGTAGTTTCATTCACATTCACTTCTTGCGTCGGCTACTACTATGCCGATGGCATTTATAACGACCCCGTGCCCGAAAGGCCACGTTATGTAGAGAGAGAAATGCCTCCTCAACGTTATGATTATCCACCCGAAAATCGCTATGCCGACAATGGTTATAATAGCTATTTTAGAGATAAAGCCAAACAGTATGAAAATCCTGCTGTCGATAGCAGTTTTACCCATTTTACCGATGTAAATAGCTACCGTTCTAATGCCTATGCTTCAGGAACTTCTTCTTATGGCGGTTGGGGTTCTAACCCTTCACAAGTGAATGTAAATGTCTACAATCACAGTTGGACAAACCCTTACTATGGATATTATAATTATCCATACTACCGTCCTTATCGTTCTGGTTGGAGTATATCCTTAGGCTGGGGCTGGGGTAACTATTATGATCCTTATTGGGATAATTACTACTACTATGGTGACTACTATCCTTACTATGGCTACTACCCTTATTATGGTTATTATCCTTATTATGGGTATAGTTATGGCTATTATCCTTATTATGGCTATCCTTACGGTTATTATCCTTATTACAGAGGATATTATGATTACTATTACCGTCCAAGAGATTACTATTATGAACCTGAAGGCTCTTATGGAAGAGAATATAGTGGTAGAGGGCGCGCTATTATAAGAGATGACAATTACAGAAGTAATGCTAATCGTTATGAAGAAGGTAGAGGCTCTTATAATCGCTCACAAAGTCAAGGTTACTACAATAACAACAATAATTATAGCGGACGACCCTCTTACCAAAATCAACAACAATACAATACACCTCCTACAGGTTATGAAAACAGAAGAAATTACGACTCTATGAACTCAGGAATGAATTCTGCTAGAAGTTCTAACTATGGTAACTCGGGAAGTGGTAATTACAGTAGTGGAGGAGGTAATTATAGTAGTGGCTCTTCTTCTAATGAAGGATACAGAAGTTCTAACCGTCGATAAATACTATTAAACAAATGAAAAGAATTAATTACATATTATTTTTAGGAGCTTCTTTGTTAGTAGCTAATGTAAAAGCACAAGAATATACCGATATCTTTCGTTATGGAACAGAAGATCTTACAGGAACAGCTCGTTTTAAAGCTATGAGTGGTGCTTTTGGAGCATTAGGAGGTGATTTTTCAGCTATTAATGTCAATCCTGCGGGGAGTACTATTTTTAGTGGATCAGAAATTTCATTTTCTTTAACTAATAATAATCACAAGAGAAATATTACTTTTCTTGATAGAAGTAGTAAACAAACAAAAAATGATTTTAATCTAAATCATTTTGGAATAGTGCTTGTACTACCTAATGTTTCAGAAACTTGGAAAAAAATAAGCTTCGGATTTAATTATCTACAAACAAAAGTGTTAGATAATGATAAATTCTCTTATTCAGCCTATAATCGTCGAGGAATAGATAACTACTTTTTTGATTATGCTACAAATGGCAACAACGGAAATCCTTTTCCTTTAGGCACTTTTTCTGGTGGTCCCGACCGCGTTACAGCAAATAATCAAAGAGATATAGGAGAATTCTTCGCTACATTAGGTAAACGACAAGGTTATGCAGCTCAAATGGCTTATTTAGGAATTTTAAGTCAGGTGATATCGCCTAACTCTGGAGCTGCTACTGAAACTGCCTATCACGCAAATGGCGATGCTTTAGAACGATTACAGCTCTATGAAGTAGAGCGTTCTGGTTATGCTAATAAGTATAATTTCAACTTTGCCTCACAGTTGGGTGATTTTATTAACTTAGGGTTAAACTTGAATTTTCACAATATCAATGAAAAAGCTTTTTATAGTTTAAGAGATAATGATTTTCAAGCAGCTAATCCATTTTTGCGCTATGCAAATCATCAACAATATATCAATACAAAAGGAGAGGGCTTTTCATTACAATTAGGAACAATTATAAAAGCTACTGAAAATTTGCGTTTAGGAGTTAGTTACCAATCACCTACGTGGTATACAATGAAAGAAGAATCTCACCAAGAATTGAAAGCAACAGTACTCAATACAAATACTGGGAAGGAAATGGATACCGATATAGACCTTATAAATCGCTATGGTGATGAAATTTGGTACGAACGAGAATATAAATTCCGCACCCCCAGCGCTTGGACGGGAAGTATTGCTTATACTATAATGAAAAGAGCTATCCTGAGTGTAGATTATACTTATAAAGCTTATGAAAACCTGAAATACACAAGTAATAATATGAAAGGCTATAACACAGCTTTCAATAATGATTTAGGTGACACTTCTACTTTGCGCATAGGAGGAGAGTTCCGTATTCCTTTCCAACTGCTCAAAGATAATCCAGCAACTACTAACTATGTAAGCCTTCGGGCAGGTTATCGTTACGAGCAAAGTCCATATCGCAAAGCTATAGCTACTGTAGGTGACCTTACAGGTTATTCGTTTGGAGCAGGAGTTACTTTAGGTGGTATTCGTTTAGATGCCTCTTATGATATTGCTAAACAAACTAACCTATACCAAATGTACGATCGTGTACTTACTGATAATGCTCAAATCAAATCTACTTATGGTAACTTCTTGTTTACCTTTACTGCTCAGCTCTTTTAATTAAATAAATTAGAATTACTTTTGTATCATATTGTAGGGGCGAATTGTAATTCGCCCTTCAAAAAAGAGACGGTAATAAAAAAATTGCCGTCTCATTTTTAGTATAATGAAATTACACAGAAACTTAGTTGATGCCGTGATAGAGGGGCTTACCTTTATCTTCAATGAAGGGCAATATGCCGATAAAGTAGTTGAAAAACAACTCAAAAAAGATAAACGTTGGGGCGCTCGCGATAGAGCTTTCATCGCCGAAACTATTTATGACATCGTGCGTTGGAAACGCCTCTATGCCGAAATAGCCGAAGTACACGAACCCTTTACAGTACATAACCTGCGCCGTATGTTTGCCGTGTGGGCAACCCTAAAAAGTATTACTTTGCCCGATTGGGGAAATTACTTTGAGGATACCCCTGCCCGTCGTATCAAAGGCAAGTTTGATGAGCTTTCTAAGGTGAGAAAACTCCGCGAATCAGTCCCCGATTGGTTAGATACCTTGGGAATACAAGAGTTAGGCGAAACCCTTTGGAATAACGAACTCCACGCTCTCAATAGTTTAGCACCTGTAGTGTTGCGTGTCAATACCCTTAAAACTTCTTTAGAACGCTTGCAACAGTTTTTACAACAAGAAGGAGTGGCTACTTATCCCTTGCGTGACTATCCTAATGCGTTGCAATTAGTAGAACGCGGCAATATCTTTAAAACTCAAGCCTTTGCCGATGGTCTCTTTGAAGTGCAAGATGCTTCCTCTCAAAAAGTTGCTCCTTTTATGATGATAGATAGCAACGTGAAGCGTGTAATCGATACTTGTGCTGGGGCAGGAGGCAAAACGCTCCATATAGCCAACCTATTGCAAAATAAAGGTCAGGTGATTGCAATGGATATCTATGAGCAGAAGTTGCAAGAACTCAAACGCCGAGCGCGCCGCAATGGGGCTTTCAACATAGAAATCAAACTGATAGACCCTAAACAGCTCAAACGCTTGCAAGGCACTGCCGACCGTGTACTTATTGATGCCCCTTGTAGTGGTTTGGGAGTATTGCGCCGTAACCCCGATGCCAAATGGAAATTACGCCCTGAGTTTTTAGACGAGATACGTGCTACCCAACAAGAAATCTTGCAACAATATAGTAAATTACTCAAGAAAGGAGGCAAACTCGTTTATGCAACTTGTTCTATATTGCCGAGTGAAAACCATCAACAAGTAGAGAAATTCTTAGCTTCGGAAGCCGGAAAAGATTTTCGCTTAGAAGCTGAAGAAGTGATATTTGCACATCAATCAGGTTACGATGGCTTCTATATGGCAAGGCTCGCTTTTTAGGTATGTTGTAGGGGCTAAAGGCAATTAGCCCTACTATTATAAACCTTTTGCATCGCTACACTCTGCCAGAGTTTTAATTGCTCGTCGTGCTACGACCTTTGGCAAAGTTGATTGCCTTGATAATCAATTACTTTTAAAGTATCACAATATATTCACAAAATAATTCACCGTAAGGTGAAAATTCGTGAGATAATATAAAGTGAAGAGTTTTATGCAGTCCCAAATTTCGTGTAAATTCGTGTTCACATACCCAGCTGTGAGCCCTCGCTGGCTTTGTGGGAGATTAAAAATATTTTGCTGATTGTTAAGTGATTAATTATATTGAACTCACGTTAAATTATTTAACTATGGATTTTACTATATTGATATGAAAAATACTAACGAACTGAAAATAGGTGATATATATTCTCTCTACTTAAAGAGATGGAATTTTTACGTGTCGGCACAGATAGTTGTAAAAGATGATAGCAGAGGAACCATAGCTGTTCTTTTAGATATTTTCAGCAAAGAAGTTCCCACACTTGATGCCCTGAAGAAGGCTAACCCCTTTGTTTTAGACCACCACTATTGGCATACAACAAATTTTTACCTCTACACAGGTGAGTTATGGGCTTTCAATCCTATTTTTATAGGTAATAGCACACCTATTGAAACCCCTACAAATGAACATTTTAATACCTCTGGTATGGAGCAATTTTCTTTGCAATACCAATGGAATCAATTGCCAGATGATTTTAAAAATAGCTTTAAAGAACAGAGACCTCGAAACAAAACTATAAAGATCACTCATAGTGAGAATAAGGATTTTTACACTGCCTTATTACAAGAAAAGCCTCTTGCCTATGAGGTTGAAAGTTGTATTTTTGATGCTCAACTACAGTCTTTTCTGAAAGAAAACCAACAAGTAAGTGATTTAGAACTTGAAGAAGTCAATGAGGCAATTGTTGATATTTCAGCAAGTGGTATATACTCGATAGTCATACGAGATAGTCATATAGAAAAAATAGTGCTAAATCGCTATATACAAACGCTTTGTACGCTTGGTGATTTTTCAGCAATTAAAGAAATTGTATGTCCTTTTGAGGGAGAACTTTTGCACCTTCGCTTTTCAAATTTTAATAGTGGCTATCTAAAGTTCAAAGGGCTTCGAGAAGTTAGATCTCTCAATATATTTTCTGATAAAAATTATAGTGTAGATATAGCCGAAATTGCTGATGCTTTCCCTAAATTAGAGTACTTGATGATTAACGGAGAGAATGCCACTTTAAAAAACGTAGAAGCCTTGACTAAGTTACGAAACTTGGAATCACTTTGGCTTTCAAATCTTTATGATTTTGATAGTTTTGTAAAGAAAACTGAAATGCCTAATTTGAGCTCTATCACCTTATGGTCTGTACCCAAAGTAGTAGCCGATAAGGTTAAAAAAGAGTTTAAAGGCATTGATGAGCTGGATATTAAACAAGCCCGTACTGATGAATGGATAAAAGCCAACTTAGATAATCCCTTAAGAGACTGGGATGGCAGAGAGGGTACTAAACCTTCGGTAGCTAAAAAAGCAATGAAGGCATATACTGATGCTTATAAAAAACTATCAGCTAACAAAGATAAGGACGAAGCTTTGAAAACATTAGAAAATTTCATAGCCATTTTCAATGAAATAGATGAGAAACATCATATCGATACTTTGGAAAGAGAAGAGATTTGGGATGCTTTCAATATCTTGGGAGAACTCACTTCTCTGACCATAAAAGAAAAAGAAGAAATATTTGAAAATTTGAGAGATTTTTAAATGTTGTACAAATCATTATTTTGTTGTAATTTTGCACTCTTAAATAAAACGACTGAATGAAAAAACTCATTACATTACTGCTTATTGCTTTTTCAACTATAGCAAATGCTCAAATACACAACCCTGTAAAATGGAAAACAGCGGTTGAAAAAATCAACGATAACGAATATTATTTGGTAGCAACAGCTTCCATTGAGGCAGGCTGGAAACTCTACGGACAAAATATCCCGCCTAACGGACCGGTACCTACTTCATTTAAATATACCCAAGATCCTATTTTTGAGTTGGTAGGAAAAACTGAAGAATCTAAACCTATTGTAAAACACGATAAGGTGTTTGATATGGAAATTGCTTATTTCTATAGACAAGCAGTCTTCAAACAACGCATTAAACTATTGGGTGAAGTTACTTCTATCTCTATCAAAGCAGAAGTTGAGTTTATGAGTTGTGACGATAGCAACTGTCTGCCTCCCGATACTGTGGATTTAGAATTTTTCCTTTCAGGAACAGCTACAGCTAACCAAGGGGCAACTCCTCAGTTTACTTTTGGTAATAACACCGATGCAAATAATACAGTTCCTGCAACTACTGTAAGCCAAACAACGCCAAAAGCTCCTGCTACTACCCCTATCTCACATCAAGGTCTGTGGACAATATTCTTTATATCTTTCCTTTCTGGCTTTGCTGCCTTGCTCACTCCTTGTGTTTTTCCTATGATACCTATGACGGTGAGCTATTTTACCAAACAGAGCAAAACAAAAGCTAAAGGCATCAGAAATGCAATAAGTTATGGTATTTCTATCATTGTGATTTATGTATTATTAGGTTCGGTAGTAACAGCTATCTTTGGGGCAGATGTGCTAAACGCTTTAGCGAGTAACTCCTTGTTTAATCTTATCTTTTTCTTGATATTGGTAGTATTTGCTATTTCGTTTTTAGGTGCGTTCGAAATCACCTTGCCCAGCTCGTGGAGTACTAAGATTGATGCCCAAGCCGACCGCAGTGGTTTTATCGGAATTTTCTTTATGGCGTTGGCGTTAGCCATAGTATCTTTCTCGTGTACAGGCCCTATTGTAGGTTCGTTATTAGTACAAGCAGCTTCACAAGGGGGGATAGCTCCTATTATGGGAATGTTTGGTTTTTCATTGGCTATTGCTTTACCTTTTGCCTTGTTTGCAGCCTTCCCTGGTTGGTTGCACTCCTTGCCTAAATCAGGTGGTTGGATGAACACCGTAAAAGTGGTATTAGGTTTTTTAGAATTGGCGTTAGCATTCAAATTCCTCTCCATAGCCGATTTGGTTTGGGATTTACATTGGTTAGAACGTGAGGTGTTTATCGCTATATGGATTGCCATTTTCGGAGCTTTATCGCTCTACCTTTTTGGAAAAATACGCTTGCCTCACGACGATGCTACCGACCGTATTTCAGTAGGCAGACTATTATTGGGGTTGGTAAGTTTATCCTTTACTGTATATCTTATCCCTGGTTTATGGGGTGCCCCTTTAAGTATTATCAGCGGGTTTCCACCTCCACAATATTACAGCGAATCTCCTTACGGTGTGGGACACAAAGGCAATACGGCTACAACAGTTACCTCTTCTGAAGAATTGCCACAAGGTGCTCACTTATTCCAACCTTATGACATTGTAACCTTTAATGATTACCAGCAAGGATTGGAATATGCCAAACAAGTAGGGAAACCTGTGTTATTAGATTTTACAGGTAAGTCGTGTGTGAACTGCCGTAAGATGGAAGATAATGTATGGGGCAAACCTGAAGTACTGAACATCTTGAAAAATAAGGTAGTACTCATCTCACTATTAGTTGATGACAAAAACGAGCTGCCCGAAAATGAAGTAAAACCTTCTAAAATACGAGAAGGTAAAATGATAAAAACAATAGGGCAAAAATGGAGTGAGTTCCAAGCCTTGCGTTACCATTCTAACTCACAACCCCTATACGTGTTAATGGGGCACGACGAACAAAACTTAGTACCCCCCGTAGGTTATACCCCCGACGTAGAAAAGTTTAGCTCTTGGCTACACAGCGGAATAAATGCCTTTGGCAAATAATATCATTTAATGAAAAACAAACACTACATACTCCCAATTCTTATAGGTTTAAGTTTGGCATTGGGGCTTATATTAGGTCGTCAGTTAGCGAACTTTTATATTCCCAAACCGCCTCCTCCCGTGCCTATGCCTATCACCGATATAGATACGGTACCCGAAAATCCTTATAAGGTAAAACTCGGTAAACTTATAGACTATATTGAGGAAGATTATGTGGATAAGGTAAATACCGATAGTATCGTCGATCTTACAATTAATAGCATTTTGCGCAAGTTAGACCCTCATTCTACCTATATCTCTAAAAACGATATTCAAGAGGTAGCCGAAACAATGAGTGGTAAGTTCGTTGGCGTAGGCATTAGCTTCTATATGTATAATGATACAATTGCTGTAATCAAACCTGTTGAGGGGAGCGATGCAATGCACAAAGGTATCCGCTTTGGCGACCGTATCTTGATGGCTGGACGTGATACGCTGTTTAAAAAACATTTAAACACCGATAAAATCAAAAATATCCTTAAAGGTGAAATGGAATCTAAAGTCGATTTGACAATCTACCGCAAAAGCAGTGATAGTATTTTCAAATTGTCTATAGAGCGTAAGTTTATCCCTATTAGGAGTATAGATTGCTTCTACAAGGTGAATGATACATTGGGCTATATTCGTATGAATCGCTTTGCCGAAACCACTACCGATGAATTTACATCTGCTTTGAAAGCCTTAGAAAAAGAAGGTATTAACAGTTTGATTTTAGACTTGCGAAACAATTCTGGAGGCTTTCTCAATGTAGGTATACAAATTGCCGATGAGTTTCTGCATAAAAACAAGATGATTGTATTTACTAAAAACAATCGCAAAGAAATTGAAGAAACTTATGCCACCGATGGCGGTCTTTTTGAAAATAAACCTCTATTCGTCTTAGTAAACGAAAATAGTGCGTCTGCCAGTGAGATTGTAGCGGGAGCTTTGCAAGATAACGATAGGGGAGTGATTGTAGGGCGCAGAACTTTTGGTAAAGGATTGGTACAAAGCGAAATGCCCTTACCCGATGGTTCAGCAGTACGTCTCACCACTGCCCGTTACTACACCCCTACAGGGCGTTCTATCCAAAAACCTTATAACTTGCGCCACCAGCGCCGAAGTTTTGAAATAGATGAAGCTTCTATCCCCGATTCATTGAAGTTTATCACTCCTAAAGGGAAAGTGGTATATGGAGGTGGAGGAATTTACCCCGATGTGTATGTCCCTATAGATATGAAACCCGAAACTTATATGGTGAACGAGGTACTCAATTCGGGGCTTACCAATTTCTTTTTGTTTGAGTATTTAGATAAACATCCATCACAAAACAGACGACCCTCTAAAGCGTATTTCATCACCGATTATAAAATATCAAAAGAAATGCTAAAAGCCTTTGCCGCTTTCTTGAAAAATAGGCGTATCCAAATAGATTTTAACAGAAATATAGCCGATATTTCCAAATATCTCAAAGCGAGTTTAGCCGAAATTTGGTTCAACGATAATGTAGCGGGGCTCATTCGCAATCAAAATGATTTTTACATAGAAAAATGTTTGTATTACTACAAAACAAAGCATACTAACGTTACTCCTCACAAATCAAAAACAAGAAGAAGAACTGCTAATCTATAAAAGAGTTTAAAAAATATATGAGCAAGAATTTAACATCACGTAGTGAAGACTATTCTAAATGGTATAACGAATTGGTTGTAAAAGCTGATTTAGCCGAAACTTCAGGCGTGCGTGGCTGTATGGTAATCAAACCTTATGGCTATGCTATTTGGGAAAAAATGCAAACAGAACTCGACCGTATGTTCAAAGAAACGGGGCATACCAATGCCTATTTTCCGCTATTTGTTCCCAAAAGTTATTTTGAAGCTGAAGAAAAAAATGCTGAAGGGTTTGCTAAAGAATGTGCGGTAGTAACCCACTATCGTCTCAAAACCGACCCTAATGAAAAAGGTAAATTGATAGTAGACCCCGAAGCTAAATTAGAAGAAGAACTAATTGTACGTCCTACTTCCGAGGCAATTATCTGGAGTACTTATAAAAACTGGATTCAGTCTTACCGTGATTTGCCAATACTCATCAACCAATGGGCAAATGTAGTGCGCTGGGAGATGCGCACCCGCTTGTTTTTGCGTACTGCTGAGTTCCTATGGCAGGAGGGACACACCGCTCACACTACCAAAGCCGAAGCTCTTGAAGAAGCTGAAAAAATGATGAACGTCTATGCTACTTTCGTAGAGAACTTTATGGCAGTGCCTGTGATAAAAGGACTAAAAACTGAAAGTGAGCGTTTTGCAGGTGCTGATGAAACATTTTGTATAGAGGCAATGATGCAAGATGGTAAAGCCTTGCAAGCAGGAACCTCACACTTCTTAGGTCAAAATTTTGCCAAAGCCTTTGAAGTGAAATATGCTACCAAAGAAGGTAAACAAGAATACGTATGGGCGAGCTCTTGGGGTGTTTCAACCCGCTTAATGGGTGCCTTGATTATGACCCATAGTGACGACAACGGATTGGTTTTACCTCCTAAATTAGCTCCTATACAAGTAGTGATTGTACCTATCTATAAAGGTGAAGAACAATTAGAGAAAGTGCGCACTCACATCCAACCTTTAGTCGAAGAACTTAAAAAACGCGGTATTAGTGTAAAATTCGATGATCGCGATACTCAATCACCAGGATTTAAATTCCACGAGTACGAACTTAAAGGGGTACCCGTGCGCTTAGCTGTAGGGCAACGTGATATAGAACACAATACCTTTGAAGTAGCCCGCCGCGATACACTTACCAAAGAAACAGTAGCTGGCGACCAAATTGTTGCTCATATCGAGCAACTGTTAGAGGATATACAAGACAATATTTACAAGAAAGCATTAGAATACCGCAACACTCATATTACTGAGGTAAATAGCTATGATGAGTTTAAGGAATTGCTCGAAACTAAAGGCGGTTTCCTCTCAGCTCACTGGGATGGTACCCCCGAAACCGAAGAACGTATCAAAGAGGAAACTAAAGCGACAATACGTTGTATTCCATTGGATGCCAAAGAAGAAGCAGGCGTGTGCATTTACTCTGGTAAACCCTCTGCTAAACGTGTACTATTTGCTAAAGCCTATTAAAAAATGTAAAAAAAAATAATTATTGTGTAATTCTAAAATGTTGTATCTCAAACATTTTATAAAAAAGGTGTAAAATTTTTCACATTTTATTTGGTAGATATAAAAATAAGATTTATCTTTGCCTTATAAATTTTAACTAAAAACATTTATACGATGAAAAAAATCATTTTATCATTAGTGGCCGTATTTGCTTTTGGCATTGCTTCAGCTCAAGACGGCGATTTTGGCTTTAAAAAAGGTAACCTTTTTTTAGAAGGTAACTTGAAACTTGGTTCAGTAACTGAGAATACAAGTGGTACTGAGAAAAAAACTAACACTTTTGAGTTTACACCTCAAGCAGGTTATTTCTTATCCGATAAATTTGCAGTAGGATTAGGAATTGGCGTTGGTAGTGAAAAAATTAAAGTAGCAGGAAACCAAACAAGCAAAAGTAATAATTTTGGTTTTGGATTTTTTGGACGTTATTATTTCCTTGAATTAGGTCAACGTTTTAAAGTCTATGGACAAGGAAATGTAGCATTAGATTTTTCTTCTCTTCAAACGGGAAGTGGTACAGATAAAGCTAAAGCAACAACTTTTGGTGTAGGAGCTGGGTTAGGTATTAATTATTTTGTTACTCCTAAACTTGCTATTAACTTTGGTTTAGCTGATGTAGTATCATTCAATACTACTAAACCAAAAGATGGAGAAGCTTCTAATGAATTTAAGGTAAACATTAATGAGTTTAACAATTTCTTTGGAAGTCATGCAACATTTGGTTTAACTTACATACTTTTCTAAAAGTATAAGGCTTACCTTAATAAATTTTTCAAAAAACACCTCTAAATTAATACTTTTAGAGGTGTTTTTTACTTTTATAGATACAACTTTCATTTATTTTTTGTATATTTGTAGTCGGAAAGAAAGATATAATAATATGAAAACAAAAGTTTTATGGCTGTTATTGGTCAATATTACTTTGGCTACAGCCCAAGTTCAAGTGATTCCTGCTCAACTATATCAAAAAGTAGTAGAGTGTGGTTATGAAACTCAAGAAGTAGTTACGCGTTTAGCGAACTACTACTACAGTACTCATAACGAGGCGCAAGCACTTAAATACTACCAAAAATTGATGAGAGGTATAGGTTATCAATTAGAACCTATAGAGCATTATCGCTATGCTGTATTGTTGCAAAAAACTAATAAAAATAGTGAAGCTAAAAAGCAAATGAATATCTTTGATGATAAAATGCAATTGCTTTTTACTAAACATCCCAATACTACCCCTAATGATTTAATGGGATTAGTTACTGATGCCGAGAAAGGAACTATAGTAGAGGGGGCACAAATCCTCTTGATAAATGCTGATGGCGAAACTCTCACCGATACTACCGATATAAATGGATTTTTCGTCTTTTCTGTTAATAAAATATATCCTAACTTCCAAGAAGCCTATATCGAAATACAAAAACCTAACTACGAACTGATGAGTCAGCCTATTGTTTTAACTACAGCTCAACAAAAAGTATATACCTTGTTCCCTAATGTTTTTGAGGTGAACAAAGGTGATAATCTCGCAAATATATTCAATATTGATAATATTCACTTCGATTTTGGTCATACTAATATCCGTAAAGATGCCGCTGTACAATTGGCTAAAATAGTCGCTTTTTTAGAAGAAAACCCGTCCTTAAATATCATTGTAAAAGTACATACTGATAGTAGAGGAAACGATAAATACAACAGAGAACTCACTGAAACACAAGCCAAATCTATTGAACAATGGCTTATCAAACAAGGGATTGCTTCCCATCGTATCACCGCCAAAGGTTATGGGGCTACCCAGTTGGTAAATGGTTGTGAAAAAGGGGTACCTTGTACCGAAGAAGAACATCAGGCTAATAAACGCGTAGAGTTTATCGTTGATTAAAAAATACTTGTTAAATATTGATAAAAAATATTTAATGTTTTTTGTTGTTTTGTTAATGAAAAATTCCTATATTTGCACCGTATTTATTAAATGATACGAGAAAATGTGTAGGAAAATGCAAATATTTATGAACACTCTACTGCTTTTCTTTTTAATAAGCACTGTTCATAGCCAGAATATTATCAATAAACTCACTGTTAATACATCTATTCATATTGCTATGTCAAAGTTTGCCACTCCTTTAGTGGTTGAAATAAAAATACCTAAAGGAGAGACCTCAGTGGGCTTAAAAGTTTCTTTTCCCGAAGGGATAAGCTATTCAAAAATAGAAATACCTCAACAAGAAAAAACTTCTGTCAAGATAGAAAAAACAACAACTTCTACAGCTAATCAACCTATTTTTATAATTACAGCTGCCCCCGAAAGTGTTGTGAAAATTTTAATTCATAGAAATTTTAATAAACAAGTAAAAGCCAATGTAAATTATAGTGATGTAGTAGAAGCTATACTTGGAGGTAAAACAGTAGAAAAACAAACCTCAGAATTTTACCAGCTCAAATTCCCAAAATTAACCACAGCAATAGATCCTATAGAGGTAGGCTCCAAAGGAGAAAATAGAAGAGGATTGACTGTGAAAAATCTAGGTGAGGGTTATATAAAGGAGTTTTACCTGTCTATACAATATCCCGATAACATAAAAAACAAAGCTCTTTATTACAAAAAAGGACTTAACTACCATCTGCTCACTCCTGAAACAGCAGTCCCTAAAGAATTTGCTAAAAAAGGATTGTATTTGTACAAAATAAATGTAAAACTATTGAAAAAAGAAGAGGATGCTGAACTCTCTCTCGCTCAAGAATATGAGATTGACAATTGTTTTTCATCAACCCCTATACAATATCAAGTTTATTGGGGAAGTGATTTCTCAACTGAAGGTTTCTTTCAAGTTAGTGAAATAACTAAAAAGATAGTTTCTAACTATACAGTATTAAACAAATTGTCCTACCAAAAAGGAAAAATAACTGGAAAAATAACTGATGAAGTACTATATAAAGGCAAGGCTATAATAAATACAAAAGATAAAACATTCCAAACGGGTGAAAAATCGTATTTAAAAGTGCAATTACCTAAAGGTATTACTCCTATATTTTCATTAGGAGGCGTGAAAAAAGTATTTCAGTTACCAGAAGGGGTGGTAGAACATACTTTTTTGTTACCACAAGGAAAGAAGAAAAACGATTCTTTTGATTATACTTTAAAGTTGCAAAACAATGAAAAACTATCATTTGTACCTACCTCAAAAATGGTGTATTACACCACAGAAGAAAGTGGTAATGGAGCTTGCGAGGCTGCACTCCTCTATACCTCAATCAAAAAAGAAGTAACCATTCCTATAGACGACCCCTTATTGCACCCTATACAACTAACTGTCG
>NZ_JAESPJ010000017.1:0-41077 GCF_016806945.1 Capnocytophaga genosp. AHN8471 | reverse complement strand
AACACTCAATCGATAACCACAGCGAGTGTTACTATCAGCACTACTACTGCATCGGCAAATGCGCCATACATTGCTACTTCTACGGGTGAAGTTGTCCTACCCGCAAATACTTCTGCAGGTATTTATACGCTAACCTACAGTCTTTGTGCCAAAGTAGCTCCTTATAATTGCAGTGGGTTGGCTACTGTTACGGTAATTGTTAGCAAACCTCTCGTGATTGCGCGTGATGATACGTATACCGTTACAGTTGGAACGACTACCATTACCGAAAGTATATACCACAACGATAGTATAGGTGAGCAAACGGCTAACACTTCTTTGGTTAATTTTCAAGCGATTGGAGGTAACAAAGACCGTAATAACTTCTACATTCTGTCGGTTAATTTAGCGGGAAATATCCTTATTCCTCAAGGTACTCCTACGGGTACTTATACTTTACAATATCGCATTTGTGATATGAACGACATACATAATTGTGCTACGGCTACCATTACAGTGGTGATAACTGAAATCCCGATTCTTCCCGTTGTAGCTCGCCATGATACATATACTGTTACTATAGGAACGACTACCATTACCGAAAGTATATACCACAACGATAGTATAGGCGATCAAATGGTTGATGCTTCTTTGGTTAATTTCCAAGCCATTGGCGGTAGCAAAGACAGTAATAATTTTTATATTTTGTCAGTTAGTTTAGCAGGAAATGTACTTATTCCTCAAGCTACACCCATTGGTACATATACTTTGGAATATCGCATTTGCGATGTACATCATCGTTCTAATTGTGATAGTGCTACGGTGAGGGTGTCCGTAATTCCTCCCTCCACACCGCCTCCTACCTTGGTGGTAACACCCGATACATTCACTTATACGGGGAATACAATCGTTGGAAATATATTGGATAACGATATGATCAACGATAACCCTATCGAACTACCCGACGACGATATCAATATCGAAGCCGAAGAACCTACCGATAAAGAACCTTACATAGATACAGCCACAGGTGATGTACTTGTGCCTACTCATACACCTGCAGGAACTTATACACTTAATTATGAGTTGTGTATAGAAAATCTCACCATTTGCGACGCTACAACAGTTGAAGTAATTGTGCCTGATGTGCTTACTCCTACTACTCCTACACCTCCTATACCTCCTCAACCTCAAGATGATAACCCTGCCACTTTACTAACTCCTTATAATGGTATCTCTCTCAATGGGGATAACAAAAATGATTATTTCTATATAGGAGGCATTGAAAAATACCCTGAGAATATAGTCCGAATTTATAATAAAAACGGACTTAAAGTATTTGAAGTAACCGGCTATGATAATAAAAACCAATCGTTTAAAGGTTTTACACAAGGGGAAGTGACTGTTAAAAAATCTTTAGAATTACCCATAGGTACTTATTTTTACTTTATAGAATATACCGATGAAAACCATCAAAAACAAAGAAAAATAGGTTGGTTATATTTGAAAAAATAAACACTAAGTGAAAATATTTTTCACGAGAAGCTGTGTTATTGCGAAAAAATATGTACCTTTGCCCGATTTTACTCCAAATTTAACAAGATAAAATAAGTATAGAAAGTTTAATAAAATGATTAAAAAAGCAGTTTTTTCAGCACTAACAATGTTATTCTGTACCGAGATTTTTGCCCAACAAGAATCTCAATATACTCAGTATATGTATAATACGATGCTCTTTAACCCTGCTTATACAGGGTCGCGTGAAGTGGGGAGCCTCTTTGGAATGTTTCGTACTCAATGGGTAGGTATCAGTGGAGCACCTACCAATGGGAGCATCAGTTATCACCAACCAATGGAACGCTTGCGCAATATAGGCTTGGGCGGGAGTATCTTCCGCGAAAGTATAGGGCCTCAAACCCAAACCGATTTGGCAATAGATGTATCGTATACCCTAAACTTTGAAAATTCTAAGTTAGCTTTTGGTATCAATGGATCAGCAAGTATATTTCAAATAGATTATAACGAACTGCGCAAACAAGATAATTCTGATCCCAGTCTTGAGGGCACAGAGAGCGTATTTTCACCTAACATAGGAGCTGGAGTTTATTGGTATACCGATAAATACTACATAGGTTTTTCAGTGCCTAATATGCTCGAAACAACTCATTATAATAACAGTTCAGTATCAGTGTTAAAAAATTCACAACACCTATATTTGATAGGAGGTTATGTATTTGATCTTACTGAGAATACAAAATTCAAACCCGCTGTACTATCGAAAGTATCCTTTGGAGCTCCTTTGCAGTTAGACTTCTCAGCAAACTTTATGTTCAACGAAAAATTTGTGATAGGAGGGGCTTATCGCTGGTCGGCAGCGGTGAGTGTAATGGCAGGTTTTCAAATCAACGACCGTTGGTTTGCAGGGTATGGATATGATTTTGAAACTACCGAATTGCGCAAATACAACTCAGGTTCACACGAAATCTTCTTGCGTTATGAATTGGTAAAAACCTACAAAAAAATCGTATCTCCTCGATTCTTCTAACATCAAAAGAAAAATTTAAGCATAAAATAAAAAAGAAAATTAAACTTATGAAAAAATTTCTTTTAGCTATTACACTAATAGCTCTACAAATGGGCTATGCCCAAAATGAAAAAGATGCTCTCAAAAAAGCAGCTCAACATTATAAAAACTTAGATTATGTAGAGGCTATCAACGCTTATGAGAGTATTGCCAAAAGAGGTACTCAACCTCAAGAACTTTTAGAAAATCTCGGTAATGCTTATTACTACAACGCCGATTATCAACAAGCTAATAAGTGGTATGCCAAGCTTTTTGAAGGCAAAGATGCTAAAACTAACAAGCCTTTCAATATCAAACCTGAATATTACTATCGTTATGCCCAAACTCTCAAAACTGTGGGCGATTACGATAAATCTGATAAGATAATGGATAAGTTTGTTGAATTGGCTGGCAAACAAGATACGCGTGCTGCCCTTTTTCTCAAAAATAGAGATTATCAAGCCGAAGTAAAACGCAATTCAGGGCGTATGGAGCTCAATTTGTTAGAAATCAATACTAAAAAATCGGAATATGGCACAGCGTTCTATGGTGATAACATCGTATATGCTACTTCTAAAAGCGGATTCCTCAAGCGCCGTTCCGATTGGACAGGGGATAATTTCTATAGCCTTTACGAAGCCAATACCGATAGCTTGAAAGCTACTAAAAAAGCTAAATTGAACGGTATCAACACCAAATTCAATGAATCAACAGCTGCCTTTACCAAAGATGGCAACACAATGTATTTCACTCGTAACAACTTCATCAACAACGAAGTGAAAACTAATGGAGACCAAACCGTGCTCCTCAAAATCTTTAAAGCAACTAAAGATAAACACGGCAAATGGGGTGATGTACAAGAATTGCCTTTCAATAGTAATATCCACAGCGTGGCACACCCTGCTCTCAGTCCTGATGGCAAGTACATTTACTTTTCATCGGATATGAAAGGTACTTTAGGCTCTTCAGATATCTATCGTGCTAAAATCCTCAAAAGTGGTTATGGAAAACCTGAAAACTTAGGTGATCGTATCAATACTTCAGGACGCGAGTCTTTTCCTTTCGTGTCAGACGATAATATCCTTTACTATTCATCTGATGGTTTTCCAGGTTTGGGTGGTTTGGATATCTATGCAGTGAAATTAGATGAAGAAGGTAACCCTATTACTAAACCTGTAAACATAGGGCGTCCCGCCAATAGTGCTGAAGATGATTTTTGTTATGTTATCAATAGTAAAACTAAGATAGGTTATCTCACTTCTAACCGCCCTGAAGGAAAAGGAAGCGATGATATTTATAGCTTTTATGAGCATACACCTTTGCGTTTTACTTGTCAATACAGCTTGTCAGGGGTGGTAAAAGATGCTGATACTAAGCAAACTATACCAATGACAAAAGTAACGCTATGGGGAGCTAACAACACTTTGTTAGAAGAAACTACCGCCGATGAAGAAGGACACTTCACCCTTCTCTACACTGCCGATTGTGGTGATTTGCAATTGCTACTCAAATCAGAAAAAGAACAATACCAATCCGGACAACAATCAGTAGCTCTCAATAGCACCCAAAAAGTAACTGCAGAGGTATTGCTCACCCCGATTCCTCCAGCAACCCCTAAAATAGAGGTAGGTACTGATTTAGCTAAAGTACTGAAGATAGAAAACATCTATTTTGATTATGACAAGGCTAATATTCGCAAAGATGCTGCAGAACAATTGGCTAAAATAGTAGCTATAATGAAAGAACACCCTACAATGAAAGTAGATGTACGCTTGCATACAGATAGCCGTGGTTCTGATAAATATAATTTAGCACTTTCTGAGCGCCGTGCTAAATCTACTATCAAATGGATTGTAAGTCACGGTATTAATAAAAACAGAATTACAGGTAAAGGGTATGGTGAAACGCAATTGGTAAATGGTTGCTCTAATGGCGTTCCTTGTACCGAAGAGGAACACCAAGCTAACCGCCGAAGTGAGTTTATCATCGTACAATTCTAATTGTACATATCAATATTTTTACTTTGCCAAAGGTTGTAACACATTACTACAACCTTTGGCAAAGTTTTTAATTTTGTAACCTATTCAAATTCAGTGTTTAGAAAAATATTTTTACAAATTGTTTCAAAAATATTTGGCAGTTACAACTATTAGTAGTTACTTTGCGGCACAAAGTGCTTCACTATGGAAGAAAATAATAAATATTTAGAGGATCTACGTGAAATACGCCAAATGATGCGTAAATCTACCCTTTTTCTTTCGCTTAGCGGACTTTCGGGGGTATTGGCAGGTGTGTATGCTCTTATGGGAGCAGCAGGAGTGTATGTATTATTGCAGCACCATTATAACTATTATCCGTATGTGTATATCGAAAGCAAAACTTTTAAAGCTATTATAGCTATTGCTTTAGCGGTGCTTGTAGCTTCTATTCTTACAGCTTACTTATTTTCAGTGCGTAAAGCCAAACGCAATGGCGAAACTTTAGTAACACCTACTGCTAAAAGAGCATTGTATAACTTTATGATTCCACTACTCACAGGAGGCTTGCTCAGTGTGTTGCTTATCAAAAATGAGTACTACGGACTGTTAGCTCCTATGACACTTATTTTCTACGGTTTGGCGTGTGTGAACGTGAGTAAATACACCTTTGGTGATGTGCATTATCTCGGTATTACCGAAATTATTTTAGGCTTATTAGCTGTATATTTCCCTGGTTACGGACTCTTGTTCTGGACATTAGGTTTTGGCGTATGCCATATTCTCTATGGAGGCATTATGCACTTCAAATATGAACGAAAATAATAAATGATGACCGAAATCTTAAAACGCTATATCGATGCTTCTAATGCTTTTCGCAAAGCAGGAGGTTCTCACGAGGGAGCTATCGCATTGTACGATTTGTTGTACGATTTGCAAGCTAAAACCCAGCGCACTAAAGAGGAAGAACGTATCCTTACCGATACTTACACCTTATTAGAATACCACCTCTCAGCTTATGAGACTTTCTCACGCATTGCAGATACGACTAATTATAAGGAGAAAAGCAAACTATTAGTTTTGGAAGATAAAGCCAAAACGCATAAAAATACTTTTTGTATCAAGGATATTCGCAAACTGAGAGCAAAGCAAAAACAGCAACCTTTTCAAATTGGTGATTTCAAGAAAGTAGAGGAATTTAGTTTGGATATTGAGTATATCCTTTCAGCGAAAAAAGTAGTGATTTTTAACAAAGAAGTAGAAGGAAAGGATTTTTCATTCTTTATAAACAAAGATACTCCTATAGAAAGCTGTTTTAACAAAATAAAGGAATACTTAGAATGGCTTTCGGATGCTAAAGCGACACTCATTAGCTATTACAATGAGCATTGCGCTGAATATACACCTCAGGCTGATGACAATTGGTACAACACTTTGGAAGTCTACAGTGGCAGTATATGGGTAGGTGGTAAAGAGATTTCGGCACATATATCGGCAGGAGATATTTTTACCCCTGATCATTTGTTAGAAATAGATTTTGAAGGAAAAGAAATTACCCATATAGGATGGGATGGATAATAAATATACTATGAAGACAAAATTTTTTATTACAACCCTATTATTCCTCATAGGAGGGCTCTGCCTAAAAGCACAAACCAATGATACGGATACCCAAAAGGCTATCGCTACTTTGAAGGAGTTTTACAAAGTAATATATGATGATAATTCATGGAAAGAAGAGCAATTTTTAAAATATGTATCTAAGGAATTGTTCAATAAAGTATTTTCTCCCTCTCGCGAAGATAATTCACCAGAATATGACCCTTTTATACAAGCACAAGACTATGAAGCAAAAACTCTTAATCGCAGTTTGAAAATTACCTCTTTAGGTAATGATAGATATAGAGTATGTTTTTTGCTCTCCGATTGGGAAAAGAAGAAAACTTGCGTAGATTATCAATTGAAGAAAAATAATAAAGGGAAATATATGATTACTAATATTTTGAGCGACAAAAATTTCTATATCAAACCTAAAAAGTAATAGTTTTAATCCCTAACACTTGATATCTGACATCTGAATTGAAAACTTTTTTAGCACATATCAATAAGGCTTTTGACCACCGTATTCGCTTAGCAATAATGTCGGTGTTGATGGTCAATGACAGTGCCGACTTTAATACCCTAAAAGAACTCTTAGGGGTAACTGACGGCAATCTGGCAAGCCATACCCGTGCCTTAGAAGCTGAAGAGTATATCACTATTGAAAAATCGTTTATAGGGCGCAAAACTAATACAGCTTATAAAGTAACAGAAAAGGGTCGAGAGGCTTTCCAAGAACATTTAAATGCACTCGAGAAGATTATTGGGAAATTAGCAGATTAGTAAATTTGCCAATTTGCCCCCGAAACCCCGAAGGAGGACAATCCGTAAAGAAGGAATATTATCTCCTTTCTTTTTTATACACGCACTTTGAATTACAAAGCGCTTTAGTGTTGATTATTAATTGTTAATTATTAATTGTAAATTTAAATATTATGTATCCAGAAAAACCATCAACAACATCTAATGTATGGCAATCAAACACTTTTCGTTTGATGCTTATTGGGGCACTTACTTTGGTATTGCTCATTCCGCTCTTATTAGTGCAAAACTTAGTGAGAGAACGCAAAGAACGTCAGCAGGAGGTTATCAATGAGATTGATAGCAAGTGGGGGCGCGAGGTCTTTTTCTATGGACCTATTCTCAAAATTCCTTATAAGGTGTATAGCGACAAGAACAAAAACGTTTTTGAAACTCAATATGCTTATTTCTTCCCCGAGGAATTGAAAAATACTTCGAATGTAAAAACTGAAGTGAAGAAGCGCAATAACTATGAGTCGGTGGTGTTTAATGCAACTATGGATTTTACAGGTAGTTATGTAGCTCCTAACTTTACAACTAAAGGAATTGCTAATGAGGATATCAGTTGGGATAAGGCTACAATTCTCATCCGCACTACTAATCTTGCAAGTATCAAAAACGGGGTAAGCATTCAATTAGGGGGGAAGACTTACGCTTTTGAACCTATCTATGAGCAAAGTGATAATGAAAATTATTACTCTGACTATGAGAGTAAAGCTAATGAGGTGTCCTCACTTGAAACAGGTTTTATCAACTATCAGGAGTTTTTGGCTAACCCGTCGTTTAGTTTTACGGTGCAGTACGATGGTAGCAAGAAGATAGCTATTGTACCTATCGGGAAGACGACCGAGGGCACACTTACCTCCAATTGGGCTGACCCCAGCTTTACCGGTAGCTTTTTGCCTTATACCAAACAGATAAATACCAATGGGTTTAACGCTTCGTGGAAGGTGTTGCACATCAATCGTCCGTTTGCACAACAATCGTTTGGAAGTTTGCCAAGCATTGCGCAATACACTTATGATGTAGATTTTATCATTCCTGTAGACCAATATCAACAGAATGAACGCGCTACTAAATACGGTTATTTGGTTATCTTTCTTACTTTCTTGATATTCTTCTTGATACAAAGTATCAGCAAGATAAAGATTCATATCTTTCAATACTCAATGATAGGTTTATCCCTTATCTTGTTCTATACCTTACTTATTTCTATTACTGAACACAGTAGTTTCTCGTTTGCTTACTTTATATCATCGCTAATGACGATAGGACTTATCAGTTTGTACTCCGTTTCTATACTGAAAAACAAGAAGTTTCCTATTTTTATAGGACTTTCGTTGGCAGCACTCTACGGCTTTATTTATGTGATTATTCAGCTTGAAAACTATGCTTTATTAGTGGGCAGTATTGGCTTGTTCACCATTTTGGCAATCGTGATGTACGTATCGCGAAAAGTAGAGTGGGAGAGCAGGGGGTAGGTAAGAGATAAAAGATAAGAAGTAAGAAAGACTTTGCCAAGAGTTGTAGCAATAAAGGCTATGACTTTTGGCAAAGTTTTAAATGTTTTGTAAAATACTATCTCACAGTAATAGAGTTTAAAAAGCTATTCATCTCGGTAGTAGCTTTGGAGCTGTTGTTCATTGTAATACATTCTACCGACACTACTTTAGCACGGACAAAAAGCACTATACTACTGCGCTGGGTAACCTCACCCGTAGCAGGATTGATCGCTGAATAGCTTATTTTTCTACCATAGTGAGCTCCTTTTTTGATAGGGCTTATCTGTGCGGTATTGCCCGAGGAAGCCATTACCCCTTGAGTATAGTTGTTGGGAAAACTATCTGCTACTTCTTTTTTCTCTGCCTCTGAAAAGTTTCTTTCAGCCGTTAAATATTGGGTGCGTTGAGGTAGGTCTACACTCTGCACCATACATACCGCGTTGTCTGTTTGGACAATATATTGTCGTGCCCCTTGTGCTACACTATACTGCGGATTTTTAGGAAAGGTTACCCAAATACCATTTTCTACTTCTTTTCTTACTTGTGAAAAGAGAGATAAGGAGGTGAATAGGGTAATGATAAGAAGAATGTTTTTCATAGGGTTTAATATTTGATTGTAAATCTTGCTCTTAATTCACTGATATTAGTGATAAAGGGACGTAGTTTATTATTAGAAAAATCTTCCTTCATTTTACGAAAGATATCCTCTGCTAAAGAGGTAAAGTTGTGAATATACACGTTTGTGTAATACTCTTCTTTACTTGAATAATCTCCTTGCGTTTTCTTTACTTTTGGCAACTCAACTACTCTTTTTTCGTTCTCAATATTGTCTACTAGTGAAAAATTGTGAAACTTGTTGGCTAATCCATAGTTATGAGCCAAGCAATTTCTAAGACCAACTAAAGCTTCTTGTTCTTTTTTAGGGATACCACTATATTTCTTTAACACATTGCGGATAGGTTGCTTTTCATAGAAAATACAGCCTAATTGGTCTAATAAGGTAAAATACCCCATAATTCCTGAGAAAAAGGAATGATACAAATTATTTTCAAAGATAAACTCATTGATATTTAAACGTTTATTTTCTCCCGTTTCTAAATTATTACCTATTAAAAAGCGAGCTGTTCTGCGTACTAATATGAGTACAGAATTTATATTGCTATCATCTAACAGTTCGCTAATAGTATTCAATAGTTCGTTCTGTAAGTGTTTTTGCTTTTCCATTTTTTAGTAATTTTCTATATAGAAAATGTTTAAAATTAATAATATCCTTTTCATATCTTAAAAATTTATGATAGGCTTTTTACTTTTAGATAACTTGATAAAGATGCCAATAACAATTAGTGCTATTACATAAGTAAAGGTTATTCCCCAAAATTCCTCAGTACGACCTCTTTCTGAAAAATAATTCATTACAAAATATATTAGGAGAGTAGGTATCCATGTTGATATAAATAGTATAATAATATATGTTAGGGAAGATATTTTAGGTTTAAAATAAGCTATCAATATACAAATAAATCCTAATATCATTCCAAAAATGCTAATAATGAACGCAAAATAGGAAGATTGTAATTTAATATTTTGTTCTGAAAATTGACTTTTGAAAACAATTAACCCAAACACAAAAAAAACTATCCAAAGGGTAATTCCTAATAGGAAAGTAGACACAAACACATTGCTAAGTACTCCTCTCTTCTTCGTATGTTTAATTGTTTCTTTGCTTGTAGTTGTTTCAGTTTTTTGAATAGGAGTTACTTCAATCCCCATTCTTTTCAATATTTCTAAAGCTTCAGGATAGTCATTTTGAGCCGCTTTTTCTATCCATTGTTGTGCCTGTTGTACATCGGAAGATACTCCTTTTCCCGCTAAGAAACACATTCCTAATTGGTATTGCGCTTGAGGATGTTCTTTTTGAGCAGCTAGACTGTAATATTCATACGATTTTTGAATATTATTATCAACACCTTTTCCTTCAGCATATAGCTTACCTAAAGTACACATTGCCTCTGCATTTCCTAAGTTAGCTGCTTGTTCTAAAATAGGTAATGCTTCTGTATAATTATTCTGAGCAATCAAAAATAATGATTGTCTTAAAAGTTCTTCACTCTGCATTTGATTTACTGTTTCTTCTAAACTTTTCTGTGGAGATTTTTTTTCTAAAGTTGTCTGTAAAACAGTGCTTTCAGAAGTATCAAAAGCAGATTGAAAGAAGCCATACAGAACAGCTCCTATAGCTAAAAATATTATTATCAGTATTACTATTTCCATGAATTAATAATTAATTTATTTTCGATAACGAATTTCTCTTTCACGAATGATTTTACTTCCGTCTTTTTGAGTTTCTATACATTGAATCCAATTACCTTTATCATCATACTTATAGTCATAACGATAATCATATAGGTCGTAATTGTTTTTGTCATTTCTGCCGTATTTTTCAATAATATTTCCATTAGAATCGTAAGTGTACTCAGTAATGTTGTCAAATTTAAGGTTGTTTATGTTAAGAAAATTACCTCCAAGTGACACATGTTTTTCCTTGATTAAGTGTTGTTTCTCTGAATTATATTCATAAAGGACTCTTTGTCTTAGTTGATTATTGTTATCATACAGTTTTTCTTCTTCCAAAATGCCTTTTTTGCTATATTCAAAAATTATTTTAGTAGTTAAATAGTTACCATTATACCTATTTTCTTCTACTTTATACCCTTTTTCATCATATACAAAAGTAATTTTTGTCAAATCATTAATACCTTTCCAATCTTGCTCTTTTATTCTGCCTTTTTCATCAAAAACAGGGGTCCAATAGAAAATAATAGTTCTATTATCAGTGTCATATTCACTTTTTTTTATGATCATTCCTTTTTCATTGAAAAAAAATTCTTGGTTTCTATACTCATCAGAATCTATCGTTAAAAAATAATAAGAAAATGCTTGTTTTCTTCCATTTATCACTTCATAAGGTATCTCTCGGATGTATTCTACATTTCCTTTTAGATTCATTTCCTGCCAATCTGTTTTAGGAATTGCATCTATTTCTGGTGTTTTTCTATCCTGTTGACAACTAATTAAAATCAACAAGATAAATGTAATAAGTGATATGTCTTTCATTGTGCTGCTTTAGGTTAATAGTTAAACTTTTCTTCCATTTTATACTTTCCACCATTAGCTATGGTGAGTGTATATATTTTTGCTTGCCAACAATCACGTTCATTCCCCTCTTCATCATAACAGAAACTTTTAGGGTAGCAAGTACAGATTTCTACTTTTATATGAAACACATTGTTAGACAATTTTCTTGCTATTGGGTTTCTATAAAGAGTATTAGCTTCGTAAAATTCAAAGTAATCTTCTGCATATCTCACAGCTTGTTCTGTTGTATAGCTTTTAGCAACTGTTTTTTTCTTTTGTTGTGCATAAGAGCTTGCTCCTATCAATAGGGAAAGTACTAAAAATACTATTTTTTTTATCATATTTAATTGAGTAATATTGTTTTAAAATTTTATGGTAACCCCCATACTATTTCTCCCAATAATAGGTGCTAAGGTTACTTTTCTTTCTTGATTTCGGTTGTAAGTTTCAAAAGCTCTTCTTTTGTTTCTATTAGAAGCAGAACTTAATATGATGGCAGGGATTAAGCAAGCTACTCCTGCTATTAATGTAGCTCTTGCTGTAAGACCATTTGATTGAGTTCCTTTACCTTCTCTTATTTTTGAAATATTATTGAGAGAAATAATAATACTTGTAGTGCCAAAAATGATACTTGCTACTGCGCATATATCTGAGCCTATTTTTAACCTATTTGTTCTTTGATAATAGGAGTAAGCCTCTTTATCTTCTTGTAATAAAGAGATCATCTTATCTTTGCTGATATCTTCTCCTACTAAAAAATACCTATTACGTCTGTAGCTCATATAATTACCTTTACTATTTTCTGTTTTTGGACTTACAATTTCTTTTTCTTCATTAAAGATATCTTTTGTCCCATTAGCATAACGTATTATTAAAATGTCTGATTTTAGAATTGTATAGATAGGTCCTTCTAAGTTGTCTGCCTTTTTGTATTTCACTTCAGTTGTATTAATCTCCAAGACTTTAGTTTGGATATCTTCTCCTTTTTTAGTAGTGATAAGATCTTGAGAGTAAGCTATAAAGCTAAACAATGTAAAACATAAAAATGATAGCTGTTTCATATTGGTAAAATATATTTAAAATTGTACAACTAAACCTACTTTATCAGTACCTATAATAGGGGAAACTCCAAACTTTTTTTCTTGATTTCGGTTATAAGTTTCAATAGCTCTTAATCTTAATTTCTTTTTTTGCCCATTGAATATACCTGCAGGAATCATAAAAATTAATGCGGGTACTAAAGGATATAAGGAAACTTTGTAATTCATTTCGTTTTGTTTGGTATCACTATTTTTGGCTAAACTATTTGCTAATAACATAATAGCACTTGTAGTAAGGCAAATACCTGAAGAAATAGAACAAATAATTTGTCCAGTTTGGAAGCCCTGAGCTCCTTTCCATTGTTTCTTTGCTTCAGAATCTTTGTATAGATAACTTTTCATTTCCCCTCCATTGATTAATTGACCATTTAGATAAAATTCTCTGCCGTTTTGGGTAATAGTTTTTTTTATGGAGTCTTGTTCAACTTCTATTATCATTTCTTCTTGTTTAGGCTTCATCGTTTCTTTCTTGATTGTATGAAAACGTTCAGTAAAAATATCTTTTGAACCATTGGCATAACGTATCATTAAAACCTCTGATTTAAGAATTGTGTAAATAGGCCCTTCTAAGTTCTCTGCCTTTTTGTATTTCACTTCAGTTGTATTAATCTCCAAGACTTTAGTTTGGATATCTTCTCCTTTTTTAGTAGTGATAAGATCTTGAGAGTGAGCTATAAAACTAAAAAATACAGAACATAAAAATAATAAGTGTTTCATATTGGTAAATACATTTTAAATTATTAGTTTCTACTTTTTATGATAAAACGAAGAATTCTTTACTCTTTAGAAGAAGTTGCACACAGCAAAGGAAAGCACTTTTGTGCTCCCTTTGCTACTAGGCTAACTCATTCTGTGTTGTGCTATTTGAAGAATTTACCAGATTCCTGATAGCAGAATAAAGCTAACGTTTTTAGACATAATAAAAAAGTGTGAGTTTCACTATCTGCTATCAGAGGCTCTGGTATGCCATACAACACAGATAAGTCAGCTCACACCTATATAGGCTGAGCATTTACTTTCTTCTGTGTTGTAATAGAAATTTACCAGATTTCTGATAACAGAACAAAAGCTAATGCTTTTAATATGTCTAATTTTGGTGCATAGTTACGGCGAATTTTTATACTATACAAATATTTTAACATTTATTTTTGGTAGTAAAATCGTAAATGGTTAAAAGTCAATGGTTAGTAAGTGTTGCGGGGAGAGAGCAACTTTGCCAAAGTAAAAGAGGTATCAGGTGTCAGGCATCAGGTGTCAGGTTTCAGGTGATAAAAAAGGGGCTGCCGGATTTATCTGGCAGCCCTCATTGTGTAATTACACAATTTTTAAATAAAAGCAATATTACGTATGAAAAATGTATCTTTCAAAATTAATTTAGTTGGATTTCATCTACGAAGAGTAGGGCAGGGGTGCCTTTACCTTCGTGCCATTCGGGGATTATAGTACCTTTAAGCACTACTTTTACATAACGGGTTTTAGTTTTAGCAAAATTCAAACTGATAGGTACTCGCTTGATAGGGTCGGTTTTTTCGGCGATTTTCAAAGGTTGCTGAGCAATGAGCTGGAAGTTTTTGCCATCGGGGGAACTATAAATAGCAACTTCTGAGGCGGGGAATATCCAGTTAGGGGTATCGGCTAAACTACCTGCTTTTAAATTGCTGATTTCTTCTTCTTTACCCAAATCAATCACTGCTTCTACTCCTACACGACCGGGGAAGCCTACCCAATGTCCATCGATATAAGAATCTTCACCTATTTGGGCATCTACTAAGGCAGTAGCTCCTCCAAAAGTATATTTAGGGTTGGTTCCGGTGAGTAATTGTATTTTTTTGTAAGTAGCCTTGTTGAATAAGGATTGATAGCTAAATACTCCGCTTATAGTATCCTTATGTACGGCAACAGCTTTGAGTAGTAATTCATTGCTCAACTTAATAGGTTGGGTGTAGAGTGTTTTGCTCGCATTGGGGGTAGAGCCATCGGTAGTGTAGTATACTTTGCCATCACCTACGGTGAGGAGCTCTACTTGAATGCCGTCTTTATTGGCAGCTGGTTGGATTACAGGGGTAACTCCCATTATGTGTTTGGCGTAGTGATAACCTTTTAACTGATAATAGTTTAGCAGGTTACCCAAACGTTTTAGAAAATTAGGAAAATTCTTTTTCTCGGGGGCTGTCCATTGCACTTCGGCTAAGGCAGCTAATCGAGGTAAAAGCATATATTGAGCGTGTGCAGGGCTCGCGATGTACTCTGTCCATAGATTGGCTTGTGCTCCTAAGATGTATTTACCTTGTTCAGGAGTGAGTTTAGGGTCGATAGGCTCGTAGTCATATACCTTTTTTACGGGGAGGTATTCACCTATGGAAAGCGGTTCTTTGGTAGGGTCTTCTCCTTGATTATAATCGAAATACAAACTGTAGTGAGGGGTCATAATAGCACGGTTGTGGCGTTGTGCTGCTGCGATACCCCCTTCGGTGCCTCGCCACGACATTACAATCGCATCTTGTGAGATGTTGTTACCCTCTAAAATCTCGTCCCAGCCAATTACTTCTCTGCCTTTCTTTTTTAGGAATTGCTCTATGCGCGATACTACATAACCTTGCAATTGTTGCTCGGCAGTGTGTTCTCCATCGCCTTTTAAACCCAAAGCTTTGATTTTAGCCTGACATTTAGGACATTCTTTCCAACGTGTTTTGGGACACTCATCACCTCCTATATGAATGTATTTAGAAGGGAAAAGTTCGGTAAGTTCATCAAAAACGTCTTCTAAGAACTTGTATGAAGCCTCGTTGCCAGCACAAAGCACATCGTCAAACACACCCCATTTGGTGCCTACAGCATAATCTTTACCAGTACAACCTAACTCAGGATAAGCGGTGAGTACAGCGAGGGTATGCCCAGGTATATCAATTTCGGGGATAATGGTGATATAGCGGTCTTGAGCGTATTTTACAATTTCCTTTATTTGCTCTTGAGTGTAGTATCCGCCATAGGGTTTGCCGTCGAATTGATGGGGTTTATCTTTGAGCAAATGCCCAATAAGTGTTTCTTTACGCATTGAACCTACCTCAGTAAGGCGAGGGTATTTTTTGATTTCTATACGCCAACCTTGGTCATCGGTGAGATGCCAATGGAACTTATTGAGGTTATGGAGTGCAAGTATATCAATATACTGCTTGATGAAATCTACAGTAAAGAAATGACGGCTCACATCAAAGTGCATACCGCGATAAGCAAAGCGAGGGGCATCGTTTATAACTACGGTTGGAAAAACTAAGGCTTTAGGGTGAGTTACATCAATAGATTTGCGCAAAGTTTGAATACCGTAGAACACACCGGCAGGGCTTGCCCCATCAATAGTTATTTGGTCGCTTGTTACAGTGAGCTGATAAGCCTCTTGGTTTGCATTTTGCAAATCGGTTTTCAATACAATGCGTTTGCCATTGGTTACTCCAGCTTGTGTTTTTATAGGCATTCCTGAAAGTTCTTGGATATAAGAAGCTAAAAAGGAAGCGTTCTTTTCCTGTAAAGCGTTGCCTTGCGGATAAGTAATAACCGTTTTGGCATCTAATTGAAAAGGCTCTTGCTCAGTGTATTCAATGGATTGTGGTAGTGGAATTACCTCGTAATTCACTACAGGTTTTGTTTCTTTACAGCAAGCCATCAAACACAAGGCAAGCGTGCTGAATAAAAGTTTTTTCATTGGAAAATTGTTTAATATTGGATTGTTGGTATATAGGTTACGCGATAAAAAGTTTGTGGCAACAATAGTGTGCGATATATTTCAGGAGTGGTATTTCTGTTGGTAATGAGCACTTGTTTTTGAGTACTCAAGGCAAAAAGTACGTGCTGGTTATCTATGAATTGAACATTGCTGCGAGTGGTTGAAAATTGTCCTTTAGGCAAGGCGACTTCTAAAGGTACACTTACAGTTTTACTATGTTCGTTTACTTTATATATAAGTGCTCTTGACCCTGTAGTTTTGTTTTCGCGTGCGTTGTCAATCACTAACACTTCGTTAGGAGCTTGTACCACAGCACAATGGATACCGTGAGACAAGAGGTTTTCGGTAGGTTTAATAGTTCCGTTTTCACCCACACGATACATCAATTCGCCTGTTTTACCATTGATTTTCCAGAGCTCGCTATCGCGATTGGTGGTCATATAGTAATTGCCTTCGCTATCTTGGTCGATAGAATTGGCGTGAATCCAGTCTTCTTTCACTTTTTTAGTTGTGATATTAGGATGATCAAGCGGATTTAGGTGGTCAAAACAGCTCCATTTTTTTACGATTTCTCCTTGGGTATTCATAATCACAAAGCCGTCGCCTGTAACGGTATCTGTTTGAGAGCCACCTTTGCTACTGAGGTCTACTGTTTGGTGAATATAGGTTACTAAACCTATATTGCCATCGGGTAGAGGGCGGCATTCGTGGTGTACTTCGCGGTTTTTCAGTTCGGGGATAGAAGCGAATTCTTTTTGTAACACAATATTGCCAAAAAGGTCTATTATTTTTAGCTTTTTAGCGTTGAACACAAAGAGTCCTTCGGAAGGAGCATCGGTGAGCAAGTAGAATTGTTGTGTACGAGGGTTGTAGTTCACTACTGCAGGAGTATCGGGTACGGGTTCATACCACACTACAGTTCCGTTCATATCCATTAGGTAAATATTATTTGATTTACGGTCGTTTGCTAACAGATATCCTTTGATGGGGTCTTTTAGTTTATCTTCTTGCAGAGTAGCATTTGGCAAAAATGATTGTACACTTTTAGTTTTAAAGTGTTTTGCTTCAGTTTCTAATCCGTTGCCATAGCTAATTTTGCAAGCGTATTCGGTTTCGGGTTTTAGGAATAGCAGAGTTTTGTGTTCAGTTCCTTTTCCTTGATAAGTATTGGTGTGTTGCACTTGTGAGGGGTTGCTCACTTCCCAATAGAAAATGCGGAAAGACGTTTCACTGCTAAAAGTAGCAGTTACTTCGGCACGAAGGAGATTTGTTCCACTCAAAGCCACCGAAAAATCAGTTAGGGAGCCTTGATAAGTAGCGATGTTATCATCTTTTTTACAAGAGATTAAAACTACTCCTATGGTTATAAACAAAATAATAATCGATTTTTTCATATTTATTTAGGTTTATATTTAAGTTTTTTTCAATTGTTTTAATGAGGGAAAGCGTTATTCATTATCAGGATTTACAGGTTCAATAGCATTAGTAAAAGGTTCATACATCACATAATCCCATAAAGCATAATGGTCTTTAGTAGGGATATGGTCGCCTATAAAATCTATATTTTCTACACTGCAAAAGATGCGGAAAGGATATTGTTGTCCGTAGTTGAGTTCTTTCTGGAGGTGTTGTACTCCATCGATGAGCCACGTAGCAATGTAATGGTTATTTTGAGGGTTGATAGTTAATTTTATTTGGAAAGTATGCCATTGGTCACTATCTATAAGTACTTCAGCATTTTGAGCCCAAGGATTATTTTGGCTGGTCATAAACACTACGACCTGACCTTCTTTTGCGCCTAATTTCTTTCTGCGTTTAGCATCACCTGAGCCTACTTCAAAATCTATTTCGTGTCCTTCACTGTTATACAAGAAAGAGCCTATACTTGCCCACGCACCAGTTTCCATTGGTGGAATGTAGGTGCGCCAAGTGTAGATACCAGCCCCGTAACGGTGTACTGTTTTTTGTTTTTTGCGTTGTTCAGTATAAGCTTTTGTCCATATTTTCATAGCCCATCCATCTTTGGCGTAAGAATCACTTACTGCTTTAGCATAAGTTTCTTTGTCCTTTCCTTGCGGGTAATCCTCATCCTGATTGCCTAATAACCAACCATTGAGAGATTTAAAATCCCATAGCATTACTTTGGTTTTATCAATGGTTACTTCAGGAATATCATTTGATTGTTTGCTGCAACTCGCACAAAGGCTCAAAAAAGCAAAAGTTAAAAATAGGTTTAGTTGTTTCATATAATTTTATTAGTTTTCTTTTTTAAGAAAAAGGGGCTATGAGAGAGGATAGCCCCTTTTTGGAAAAAATCAATTTGCCATTTATAGAGATAAACATTGATTCACTACTAATAGGCGGTATATTCAATAAAGTTGAAAGTAGCGTTATATTTTTTAGTAGGATCTTCCAGTTTATTACCAGGTAGCCAATCGCCTCTATTAGATTCGGCACTGATACCTAATTCAAACTTAAAGTCATCTTCACCAAAGTTAGTTTTAAGTGTTTGTATTGGTTTATCATCTAAATAATATACCGCAACATATTTATTACCTGCTTTTTTCAATTCGATGGTGAATTTATAATCTTTATTAGGTTGTAAGACTTGTTTGTAGCTTGACAAACCAGGTTCGGCAGAAGCGATAAACAAGAGCATTTCACCTTGTTTAGCACCGAGGCGAGTGCGGTCTTCATCTTTTCCATAACGAGCTACCATTTGGAACAAGCGTTCTATAGTTTTTGGGGTATCGGTATAGAAATAGAGAATCATTCCCATTTGTATTTTAGCCGACTCGTTTACTTCAGGCAAACGGATAGAGCAAGTGTATTTACCATATCCTACTTGAGGTTTGTAATATGCTTTTGACACATTGCAATAGGAATTGGTGGTAAGGATTAATTTGCCGTTATCTAATTTGCTAAAGGCAGGTCCATCAGCTCCTACATTTGTCCATTTGCCCCAATCATTAGGGAAAGTATTGAAATCCCAGCGTTTTACTTCTCCTTTATCGGGTTCAGGGGTTTCGTCTATTGGATTTGTTTGTGTAGAAGGTTCTACAGGGGCTATAGAGTAAGAATAAGGGGTATAAGTTACATAATCCCACAAGCCATAGTTTTCTTGGTAAGGCCAGTTATCACCTATAAATTTAAGATTTTCGGTACTACAGAAGATGTGGAAAGGGTGTTCTTGACCGTAGTTAAGCTGTTGAGCGGCACATTTTACCTCATCGATAATCCAAGTTGCAAAATATTTATCGCCAATTAATTGCAAGTCGATTTTAAAGGTATGCCAAGCATTCTTTTTGATTTTTATTTTTTGTTGTACAAAAGGATTATCTTGACTGGTAATGTAGGCAATCACTTCGTCATCGGAAGTTTTAAGGGTTTCACGTTCTTTAGCGGTACCAGAACCCACTTCAAAATCGAGTTCGTGTTTGTCGCTATTCCACAACCAAGAACCTATGCTCACGCGTTCAGTGGCTCCCAAGTCGGAAATATAGGTACGCCAAGTATAGAGCCCAGCACCGTATTGTTTTTTGGTTTTGAGCTTTTTGCGTTGTTGCGTATTGGCTTCGGTATAGATTTTCACTACTTTACCGTCTTCAGCTTGTGTATTGCTTTCGAGAGAGGTTTGTGAAACATTGGCGTTTTCACCTTGACTGGCATTGATCCAATCGTTGATGTTGTCGAAATTCCATTTGATTTGTTTGGCAGTATCAGCGGAGCCTGTTTGAGGTGTGCCTATCTCACTTTTAGGGTTCTCACTAAAACGCCCATCAACATCGCTTTTACTACAGCTGATGGTGCTGAGTATCGCTGCAACTATTAGTATAGGTTTAGTATAGGTTTTCATATTTTGTTATGTTTAAAATTATTGTTCTCTAAAGGAGCGGTTATTTTGCAAGTCGGGAAATTTATTGCTATATACGCTTGGTATAGGGTAATAACGACGCATATCGTACACTTTTAGAGGACTGTTGAACTTAGGATATACTTTCCATTGAGGGCTTAAGTCGTAAGGTTTTTTTACTACATTAGGGTCTCTTCTCGCATTGAGATTAGTTTGTTTAATTTCTAATTTTTGTTTGATAGTGTCCATATACTTATCTAAGCGATCTTTCCACAAGCCCATACGGATAAGGTCGATACGGCGCAAGCCTTCCATATTAAATTCAAAGAGGCGTTCGTCGCACAATTTGCTACGCATTTCTTCTTTTGTAGGGAAATTAGCCAAGATGTAATTGTGAGAACTACCTTGAAAAGCTCTTTGGCGTATTTGGTTTATCAAATCTACAGATTCTTGATTAGGGCCATTGAGTTCATTGAGTATTTCGGCTTTAGAGAGCAGTACATCGGCATAGCGCAATAGAGGTAGATTATTGGGTGTATTATAATTGTAAGTACCTGCTTTTTCGTAGAAATACTTATCGGTATACACATTGGCGAGCTCTGTAATACGAGGGCTTGAAGCCTCGTTGTTGAGGGTGCCCATTTGAGTTAAAGTAGGAGCGACATATTTTTGATTGGCATCATTAACATTTAAAAATTCGCCTTTGATAAATTGGGTTAGTCGTTCGTCGCTACTATCAAACTGCCAATAGAGTTCTAAAGGCACATTGAAGATGTCCCAACCTTTGTTGTAATCCCAAGAAGTGAAATAGAGTGCTAAATCGGAAGCTCCTGAGGGTACTGATTCACTACTACGCACTGCAAAGATAATTTCGCTGTTGTAAAGAGAAGCACGTGTACGTGGGTCGAAAGGATCGAAGGGGTGCGCGAGCAAGGTGTATTTACCAGTAGCGATTACTTGGTTAGCATAAACTAAAGCGGCTTGCCAAGCAGCAGTAGCATCACTACCTTCTTCGCGTAGGCGGCCTGCTTTACGCATATAGAGACGCATTAAGTAACCATAAGCAGCCCCTTTGGTAGGTCGACCAGCATCACTTCCGTTTACACTCCACTCTAGAGGTAAATTATTAGTTGCGATAAGCAAGTCTTGTTCAATTTGGTTATCGAGTTCTTCTACAGTAGCTAAAGTAGGATTAGCGGTAGCAGCATAGTAACCATTGGTAATTAGAGGAACACGGTAGAAAGTGTTAGTGAGCTGATAGTAGGCGAAAGCGCGCATAAAGTGAGCTTCGGCTAAAAGTTCTACTTTCTTATCGGCGGTTTTAAAACGGGTTTCGGGTATCATTGCTATATTATCAATAGCAGTATTGGCACAACCTATCATTTGCCAATTGCCATTATAGCTTGTTAATAATTGGATGTTACCTGCAAGCCCATTATTATTTAAAATTTCGAAGTCGTTACCTTCTTTGAATCCATCATCGGTAGAAAGGTCGTTGATGTAGAAGGTACTTGGGTGAGTGGCAGAGTTTAAATATCTATAGATACCATTTACCCCTTCTTGAGCGTTTTCTTCAGTAGTGTAGGCATTATTTACGTTGTAAACAGAGGAGAGATCCTCTTTTAGTTCACAAGCTGTAAATGATAAGCCTAAGGTAGCTACTAAGATATATAGTTTGTAATTCGTTTTCATTTTCTTTTAGTGTTAAAATGTTAATTTCACTCCAAAGTTGATAGTGCGATAAGCAGGATAAGAGTTCAAATCTAACCCTTGTGCGATGGCACTGCTACCATTGGTACTGATATCGGGGTCAAAACCTTGATATTTAGTAAAGGTGAGCAGATTTTGACCACCTACGAACATACGCATTGTTTTGAGGGTTTTCATATTCCATTTGTTACCATTGAAAGTATACCCTAATTCGATATTGCGGAGTTTTACAAAATCGGCATCTTCTACGAAGCGAGAGTTTACATAGGAGCCATAAAGCAAACCGTCATTTTTTTGATAGCCGTTACGAGGAACGCTATTGGAAGCGTGAGCGCGAGTCCAGCGATCGGATGAGGCGGCTAAACGATTGTTATCTTCGAGGTAGATGCGTGTAAGGTTGAGCATTTTAGCACCTAAAGAAGCTTCAAAGAAGAAAGAGAAGTCAAAATCTTTATAAGTAAAGCTATTGTTGAGCCCAATGATAGTTTTAGGGATACCAGTTCCTAGTACAGTACGGTCGTTTTCGTCTATTTTACCATCGCCATTAAGGTCTTTAAACTTAGGATCACCAGGCACAGATTTGATTTGAGGGGCATATTGTTCTCCTTGCTGGATAATACCGTCGAACACATAACCATAGATAGCACTGAGCGGTTCACCTTCTTTGAGCATCATATATTCTTTTTCTTCATAAGAACCGTGAGGGCGTATGTATTGGAAACGAGGTTTGCCATCATTGAGTTTTAACACTTCGCTGCGGTTGTGAGCAAAATTGAAAGCGGTATTCCACGTAAATCCTTTTTTATTAATATTAGTAGATTTGATAGCTATTTCATATCCGCGATTTTCTACTTCACCATCGTTTACCATCATAGCGGTATACTCGAAACGGCGGCCATCGTTTACATAGTTAGGGAAGCCACCAGAAGGGTGAATAGGGTCGGGGTTTAACAAATCGTGAGTACGCTTTATATAGTAGTCAAAACTGAGTTCAACACTTGCAATATTCAAATCAATACCTGCATTCCATTGTGCGGTAGTTTCCCAACGGAGTTTTGGATTATAGGGGTTGGAAGGATACATACCTTTAGTGCCTTCAGTACCTCCTATGTACACATCGCGTACAGAATATTGGTATTGAGAGAGTCCAAATCGGATACCATCATTACCGCTAAGGCCGTAACTGGTGCGCAATTTGATACGAGAAATCACGGGTTTTGTCCAAGCCATAAATTTTTCTTCGCCTAAGTGCCAAGCTAAAGAGCCTGCGGGGAAAATTCCCCAACGATAGTCGGCTCCAAACACTGAAGAACCATCGGCACGAACAGAAGCATTTAGGATATAACGGTTGTTAAAAATGTACTCAGCACGACCAAAAACAGAACCTTTTTTAATAGAAGATTCTCCGGATCCTATCCAATCTAAGTGTTGAGCAGCGCCGATGTTTTTGAAGGAGAAGACATCAGAAGCGAAACCATAGGCTTGAACTTCATCACCTTTGCCTCTTTGATAAATGTAAGAAGTACCTGCGGTTACTTTTATATCGTGTTTACCTTCCATTTTAGGGTGATAAGTAGCAACACCTTCAATTTGGTGTTTTACGTTTTCTTCGTGACTAAGGAAGGCTTGACCTTTATAAGCTTGACCGATAGAGGTAGAGCGGTCATAGTATTTTTCGGTTTTTAGATGGTCGTAAGCATAGGTGTAACGACCGTTGATAGTAAGAGAAGGCAATAGGTCAATATCGGCATAAGCGGTAGCATACATCGTATTGAAATGGCGATAGAGTTGAGCTCCATTCATTTCTTCGAACACTGCTGGACGACGAGCTTTAATTCCAAAGACATCAAAACCTTCTTTGTTTTTCCAAGGCTCTAAGTTAAAAATACGGTACATTATATTTTTATCGGAAGAGATAGTACCCATATCTAAGAATTTCTTTTTAGACTGGGAAAAGTTCATATTAGCTCCAGCTCTTACTTTTTGGCTAATTTTGTACTGTAAATTCACACGTCCGCCGTAACGGCTATAATCAGTATTGAGCAATATACCAGGTTCAGTGAGGTAATTAGCCGACATAAAAGCAGAAAGGCGGTCGGTACCTCCTGATACTGAAAGTTGATGTAATACAGTAAAAGCATCGTGAGTAGTTTCTTTGAGCCAATCGGTACCTTTACCGCGGTAAGTAGCTTGAGCAGCAGTCCATTTATTATATTTAGCTAACCCAGTTTCATTATATAGGCGGCGAGTAAGAGCAATGGTTTCACCAGCATCGAGTAAATCCCAAGGGTTATACATATTTTTAAAAGCCGTTTGGTTAGAATACTCTACATTGAAAGAACCTTCTTTACCTTTTTTAGTAGTGATAAGGATGACCCCATTGGCACCACGAGCGCCATAAATAGCAGTGGTAGAAGCATCTTTTAAGATTTCTATAGACTCGATGTCGTCTATACTAATTTGCGACATATTGTCGGTTTGAAATCCGTCGATTACATATAAGGGTTCATTATCGGCACTCACAGAAGAAGCACCACGTACACGGATAGATACATTACCACCAGGTTCTAATGAATTCTGACGTACTTGTACACCTGATGCACGCCCTTTGAGCATCTGCGACATATCGGCTACTACCCCAGCTTTCACATCGTCTGTTTTAATAGAGGTGATAGCACCTGCTAAGTCGCGTTTTTTAGTAACTCCATACCCCACAACTACAACTTCCTCGAGCTTTTTTTGTTCATCAGCCAAAGCAATGTGCAAAGGCACAGGGGTATTGGCAGTTACTTTTACATTCTGGGTTACATACCCCATAAAAGAGACTTCTAAGGTCTGTCCCACCGCTACATCTATGGAGTATTTACCATCCATATCGGTGCTGACACCTTTGGTAGTTCCTTTCACTACTACTGAAGCACTCATCAAAGGCTCCTTAGTAGTAGCATCGCTGACAGTTCCACGAATGGTGCGTTGTTGTGCATAACTCCAACTCACTAATAATAGTAGAACTGATAAAAATAGATTTCTTTTCATACAATGGTTGTTTGTTTTTGTATCGTTTGATGACACAAAAGTATAAATAACGTGCATAAACGATTCCTTTTGTTGTCTAAAAAAGGTATAAAATCGTCTAATAGCTTCTAAATATTTGTAAATCAACAGATCATAAAAGAGGTAATTTCATAAAAAAAGCTGTCCGAAAGTATCAAACAGCTTTTAATAAGATAGTGTGTTTACTTATTTCCAATCTTTTTTCTTAGAAGTTTTACCAATACCAGGGTTAAAGCTATTGGTAGGGTCAAGGGAATTGTAGAATTTTTTCAGGTCGTCGTTAGCGTGATACAAGTGTCCGACGTTATGCTCGGCGGGGTATTGAGCGCCGCGTGTATCTAATATTTTGAGCATCTCTTCTTCTATTTCTTCACAATTGTAACCTTTTTTAATTACATAATCCTGATGGAATACGTGGCACATAAAGTGTCCGTAATACAATTTGTGAAGAATTTTAGCATCGAGTTCAGGGGGGAGTTTTTCAAACCAATCCTCGTCGTTGCGGCGCAAAGCGATGTCTAAAGCGACGATATCTTCTACCTCATCTTCGTGTACGGAACGATAACGAATGGCAGCTGAAGCTACTGCAAAGCGCAAGAGCATTGCCGCTTGAGCGAGTTTGGCATCACACTCTATAAACGCCCCTTTAGTGCTATCGGCAAATTCTTTTTGCAAATAAGCGCGTGCTTCGTCTACCCCTTTGCCTCCCATTTTTAGAATGAGGTGGTGTTCATATTGGTTGCGGTAATCCCACAATATCTTAGGAAGGTGTTGAGGCATTAATTTAGAGGTGAATTGTAAGAATTTTTCACTGAAATGGTTGGGCATAAAAGGTAGTTTTTTGGCTACGCGGTCACCCCACGCTTTGAGAGAGAAGAGTTTAGGGAGGTATTCAGTACCGACATTTTTGATATACCAAAAAGTATCTTTACCATATTTAGCAGCGATATCAAAGGCCGTACGGTGGATATACTCGCCAGAGATAGGAATTTCTTCGAAAGTACCAAGCATATCGCGGCGCAGTTTGGTGAGTACAGCTGTATTGTTAGTACCTATATAGAATACGGCAGTTTTTTTCTCGGCAGGGAAAGTATCTACACGGACAGCAAAAACGCCTAAACGACCTGCACTACCTGAGGCTTCGAATAAGCGAGCGGGGTCGGCATTGAAGCGGGCAGGGGTATTAGCATTGATTTCGCGTACGTGGTTACAATAGTCGTGGTCGTGTCCTTTTTTGTCAGTGGAATGGATGTCCTTTTGCTGGTATTTGCCTTCTTGGAGATTAGTGAGAATTTCTTTAGGAGAGCTTCCTAAATCAATGCCTAAGTGGTTGATGAGCTCTAATTTACCATCGGCATTGCGTTGGGCAAAAAGAGCCATTTCGGTATAAGCAGGGCCACGTTGTACTAAAGATCCACCAGAGTTATTGCACACACCTCCAATTACTGAAGCTCCAATACAAGAAGAGCCAATTACAGAATGAGGTTCGCGATCGTATACTTTTAGTTCTTGTTCTAAATGGTTGAGTGTAGCCCCAGTGAGGCATACAGCTTGTTTCCCTTCGTTGATAAGCTGAATGTTGTCGTTACGCATTGTGTTGATGATTACCACATCGCGGTCGTAATCGTTGCCAAAAGGGTTAGACCCACCTGTAATTCCTGTATTGGCAGCTTGAGAAATTACAATCACATCGGCTTCAACACAGGCTTCGAGTACTTGCCACTGTTCCCACAAAGTAGCGGGACGCACAACGGCAATTGCGTTGCCAGTACCAAAACGATATCCAGTGCGGTAACGTTCAGTTTTTGAGGGGTCGGTAATAACGTATTTTGCGCCAACGATGTGGCGCAAGGTTTCTAATAGGTTTTGTGTGTTCATTATTATTTCTTAGTTTTATAGGTAAGCGTTAAACCAAATTGAGGTTCAGTAAAGAAATTGTGTTGGATGAAAGGTTCTAAGGTAAGGCGTTCATCTACATTGAATTGTTTGAGATGGGCATCGACATTTGCCTCGATGATGTTTAGGGCGTATAAGCCTACTCCTATAAGAATAGAAAGTTCTTTATTACGGCGATAGAACTGTATGCCTCGGCGCAAGCCGTCGGTGCTGAGGCGCGGCTGTCCATCAGGGCGATTGCCATAAAACTCATCATCGGTAAATCCTTGTTGACGACGTTTGTAGGCGGAGAGATAACGATCGTATTCCTTAGAGTTTTGTATATAGAAGTATATAGGGGTTCCGATAGCGATATACACCAAAGGTACTTTCCAGTAGCTTTTGTTGTATATCTGCCCTAAGCCTGGTACGACAGCTGAATAGAAAGCTGCTTTTGCAGGAGAAAGAGGGTCGGTATTCCAAGGAACTTTTTTCATATTGTCTTGCATAACGGCTACTTGTATAGAATCGGAGGGTACTTCTACCACTTCCTCTGTATTGTTTTGTGCGTACGAAATACCCACTCCGGAAAGGAGTGCCATTATGAAAACAAATGTTTTACTCATCTTTTTTGTGTAATAAGCTTTGAATACGTTTGAAATCTTCTTCTGAAGTAAAAGGGATGGTAAGGCTACCTTTTCCATCTTTGTTCATTTTTACGGCAACTTTGGTGCCAAAAAAATGATTAAAGCAACTCATATTTTCTTTGATATAAGTAGGTACTTCAGTTTTACTATTGCTTTTAGGGATTTGAATACTTACCACATTAGGTGTTTCGGGGTTTTGCAAGCGGCGCACTAACTCTTCGGTATCACGTACTGATAGGTTATCGGAAATGATTCGTTGGTACACTTCAGCTTGTTGTTCGGGGTCTTCTATAGCGATAATTGCACGTCCGTGTCCCATAGATATAAAGCCGTCGCGTATGCCTGTTTGAATGATAGGAGCGAGCTTCAGCAAACGCAGATAGTTAGTGATTGTGGAGCGTTTTTTACCTACGCGTTTGCTCATTTGGTCTTGAGTGAGGTTTACTTGCTCGATGAGTTGTTGGTAAGAAAGTGCAATTTCTATGGGGTCTAAATCCTGGCGTTGGATATTTTCAACCAAAGCCATTGTAAGCGACTCGTTGTCGTCGGCGATGCGGATATAGGCTGGGATTGTTTTGAGTCCAGCTAATTTGGAAGCTCTGAAACGGCGTTCGCCGGATATGAGCTGATATTTGTTTTCGCCGTCGAGTTTGCGTACGGTGATAGGTTGGACGACCCCCAATTCTTCAATAGAGGAAGCGAGCCCTTGTAGTTCTTCTTCGTTAAAAGAAGTACGAGGTTGAAAGGGGTTTGTTTCTATCAGGTCGAGTTCGAGTTCTATGATATTTCCTACGATTTTATCGGCGTTTTTATCTTTTATAGAATTGATAGCCACTTCGGGGCTATTGCCAAAAATGGCTGAAATACCTCTCCCCAAGGCAGGTTTTTTAGCAGGTTTCGTCATTATGCAGTTTTATTTTTATCGATAATCTCTTGAGCTAAGTTGATATGATTGGTAGCCCCTTTACTGGTAGCATCGTAGTTGATAATGGTTTCGCCGAAACTTGGAGCTTCACTGAGGCGTACATTGCGCTGTATAATGGTTTTGAATACCATATCGCTAAAGTGTTTTTGGACCTCTTCTACTACTTGGTTAGAGAGTCGCAAGCGTGCATCGTACATAGTGAGCAATAAGCCTTCGATATCTAAATCGGGATTGAAGGTTTTTTGTACGCTTTTAATAGTATTGAGGAGTTTGCCTAATCCTTCCAGAGCGAAGTACTCGCATTGGATAGGCACGATCACTGAGTTGGCAGCTGTAAGAGCATTTAGAGTGATGAGCCCTAAGGAAGGAGCACAGTCAATTAAAATATAATCATACTCATCTTTGATAGATTCTAAGGCTTTTTTGAGCATAAACTCACGTTGTTCTTTATCAACTAACTCAATCTCGATAGCGACCAAGTTGATATGGGCAGCGATAAGGTCGAGATTGGGAGAGCTAGTGTGAACAATCATATCTTTAGCTTCCATAGTGTGCTCTAAGAGCTCGTAGGTGCCGTGTTCAATAGAATCTACATCAATACCTAAGCCAGAAGTAGCATTTGCCTGTGGGTCGGCATCAATGAGTAATACTTTTTTTTCTAATACGCCTAATGAGGCAGCTAAGTTCACGGAGGTAGTAGTTTTTCCGACGCCTCCTTTTTGGTTTGCAATAGCTATTATTTTACCCATAGATTTAGTGTTTTTAAAAGTTAAACGGAAGTCCTTGCTTGGCTACATTAGCTAATTCTAATTCATTGATTTCTGTAGCTTTGGCAATAGCCTTGTTGAGTGTGATAATCAAATAATCCTCCAAGGCTTCTTTGTCTTCTAATAAAGCCTCGTTTATTTGAATGCTTTTAATTTCTCGATTGGCAGTAATAGTTACTTTCACACTGCCATCAGCGGCGATTTCATCAACTAATACGTGATTTAAACGTGCTTTAGCCTCTTCTATTTTTTGCTGGGTTTCTTTGAGTTTTCCCATCATTCCCATCATATCTTCAAACATAATATTTTATTTTTTCAGAGGGCAAAAGTACAACTTTTTTTGAAACATCACACAAAAAATACAATCAATAATTGTGCTACCATTATTCGCAAGAAGGTAGTAAGTGGATAAACACTTGCATACGTGAGGGCTGGTACTTCGGAATTATTCATATCATTGGCAAAAGCCAAAGCAGGGGGATCGGTAGAGGCACCTGATAGCAAACCACAAATTTCTAAATAGTCCAATTTTCCTTTGATACGTGCTGCCAAAGATGTGATAATGAGGGGTATAAGAGTGATAAGTGCGCCTAATCCCATCCAATATAAACCTTGACCATGCAAGATCGTTTCTACAAAAGTAGCTCCTGCATCCAAGCCTACACTGGCGAGGAAAAGTACAATACCTATTTCGCGCACCATTAGGTTGGCACTTTGAGATACATAGTGTGTTACTGAAAATTTACCTCCATACCTACTGATAAGTATTGCTACGATAAGGGGGCCACCTGCTAATCCTAATTTTACAGGTACAGGAATTCCTGGGATAGAGAAAGGAATACAGCCTAAAAGTACTCCGAGGGTAATTCCCATAAAGAGTTCGGCGATATGAGGGGTTTGCAATCGGCGTTTGGAGTTACCAAACTCTTTGCTCACGAGTTGTATATGAGTTTCGTCGCCTATTACAGTAATGGTGTCGCCAAACTGCAACTTGGTATGAGCAGAAGGTACAAACTCAATACCTGCACGGAATACACGAGTAATCGTTACTCCAAAACGCTTGCGCACATCGAGTTCGGCTAAGGTTTTAGTGAAAATAGCACGCTGGGTAACATTGATGCGACGAGAGGTGTAACGCATTTCTTTTTCGTCGGGGAAATAGTCGAGAATAGGAACACTTTCGCCCATTAGAGTAAGAAACTTCTCGTTTTCTTTTTTATTGACTACTATCAGTACGATGTCGCCTTCTTGAATAACAGTAGTTGCATCAGCCATTAGTATTTCGCCTTTTCGACACATACGAGAAACAGTAAAATCAAAATCAAGAGTTTCTCTGATGACTTTTAATTTTTTGCCATAGAGCGCAGGGTTTGTAACTTTAATAGCAAATCTATTGATAATTACTTGATCTTTAGAATGGCGCACAGCATTGAGGCGTTTTTCGGCTTCTACATTTACTTTTAGAAAAGCTTTGAGTCCTAACATCACTAATATGATTCCCAATACTCCAAATGGGTAAGCTACTGCATAGGCAGTAGAGAGGGAAGGTATTGTAGTGGGGTCGCCTTTGAATACATCTTCTAATGTAGCTTGTGCAGCACCGAGTCCTGGAGTGTTGGTTACAGCGCCTGACATTATTCCTACCAAGGTGCCCATATCAGTTTGGGTGAGGTAGTGAATAGCAATTACTGTAAACATACACGTTACAATGGAGAGTACAGCTAATAAATTGAGTTTGATACCTTCTTTTTGGAAGGAAGCGAAGAATCCAGGTCCTACTTGTAATCCGATGGTATATACAAATAGAATAAGTCCAAATTCTTTTATGAAGTGTTGTATGTGAGAATTGATAGTAAAGCCTAATTCGGCCATAGCGATACCTGCAAAAAGTACCCAAGCGATCCCGAATGAGATGCCGAATATTTTTATTTTACCTAAGGCAACTCCTACTGCGATGACTACGCTATACACTATTACGGTGTAGGCGACACTTTCGTGGTTAGTCATCAAATTCCAAAGCCATTCCATTTAATGTTTAATGATTAATGTTTAGTGTTTAATGATTAATTAAGCCCCCGAACAAATACAAGTGTTTGTAAGGGAACTGTTTTTTATATAAATTTAAGAGAAACTTTGCCAAAGATGCGAACCACACGGGCAGAGAACTTTGGCAAAGTTAAAATTTTATTTATTATCCTAAGAACGGATAACGGTAGTCTACGGGTGGTACAAATGTTTCTTTGATGAGGCGTGGTGATACCCAACGCAACAGATTTTGGGCTGATCCAGCCTTATCGTTAGTACCTGAGGCACGTGCGCCTCCAAAAGGTTGTTGCCCAACGACAGCTCCTGTAGGTTTATCGTTTACATAGAAGTTACCAGCGGCGTTTTCAAGGGCTTTCACAGCTTCGTCTATGGCATAACGACAAGTAGCAAATATTGCTCCTGTGAGCGCATAAGCTGAAGTTTCGTCAACGAGTTTCAAGGTTTCTTCCCATTTAGAGTCATCATATACATACACGGTTACTACAGGTCCGAAAAGTTCGGTTTCCATAGTGGTATAATGAGGATTGGTAGTGACAATCACGGTAGGTTCAATGAAATAGCCTTTGCTCTTGTCGTAGCCACCGCCGACGAATATCTCGGCATCTTTATCTTTTTTAGCTTGGTCGATATATTTAGCTAATTTATCGAAAGAATGTTCGTGAATAACGGCAGTGATGAAATTTTCGAAGTTTTCGGGAGAACCCATTTTGAAAGACAATACATCTTCTTTTACGAAGGCTAAGGTTTCATCAGCTTTTGATTTAGGCAAGTAGACACGAGAGGCGGCACTACATTTTTGCCCCTGATACTCAAAAGCACCGCGAGTAATAGCTGTAGCCACTTGTTTAGGACAAGCACTTGGGTGAGCGAGGATAAAGTCTTTACCACCTGTTTCACCTACGATTTTAGGATAAGTTCGGTAATTATGGATATTGTTGCCTATTTTTTTCCAAATATCTTGGAATACATTGGTAGAGCCAGTGAAGTGAATGCCTGCGAAGTGAGGGCTTGCAAGTAGTGTGTCGGTAATCATAGCGGCATTGCCGTGTAGTACATTGATAACGCCATCGGGTAAGCCTGCTTTTTTGAAGACTTCGACTATCATATTAGCGGAGAAGATTTGCGAAGTACTTGGTTTCCAAATTACCACATTACCCATTAAGGCAGCACTGGCGGGCAAATTGCCAGAAATAGCAGTAAAGTTGAAAGGAGTAACGGCATATACAAATCCTTCAAGTGGGCGGTATTCAACACGATTCCAAACTCCTTCAGAAGAGTTGGGTTGGTCGTTATAGATATTAGCCATAAATTCGACATTGAAGCGCAAGAAGTCGATAAGTTCGCAAGCGGAGTCGATTTCGGCTTGGTGTACAGTTTTTGATTGTGCAATCATAGTAGCAGCGTTCATTTTGGCGCGGTAAGGACCAGCGATAAGGTCAGCTGCTTTTAAAAAGATAGCGGCGCGTTCTTCCCACGCGAGAGCAGCCCATTTTTTGCGGGCTTCGAGGGCTACTGAAATAGCTTTTTCTACTTCAGCTTTATTGGCATTGTGGTAAATGCCTAAGCAGTGTTTGTGGTCGTGAGGAGGGTGCATTTCACCAGTGTTGCCAGTGCGCACTTCTTCACTACCGATGTAGAGGGGAGCATCTACTGGGGTGTTCCACAATTCTTTGTAAGCTTTGAGCACCGCTTCACGCTCGGGACTTCCGGGAGCATAGCTCTTTACAGGCTCATTAACAGCCTTAGGTACTTTAAAAAATCCTTTTCCCATTGTTATTTCGTATTTTAAGTTGTTAATAATAAATTAGAAATTTTCGGCTAAGGTACGACAATTATTTGAACCAGCAAAATTTAGGAAGGAAATCATATAAAAAACTTTGCCAAAGTTCAAAGTTTGTTGTGTTATGAACTTTGGCAAAGTATTGTTGTTTATTTTTTTTGTTTTTACAAGAAAGTACCACTACTTTCAGGAGAAAGATCAGAAGCTATAATGTCGTTTTGGTCTTTTTCGATTTCAGCTTTACTCACGCCAAATTCGCGCACTGCATCTTCTATTTGTTTATCTTCTGCTATGATATCGTGGTAAATGTGTATAGGGATTTTCACCTCCATAACTTTGTTAGCAGGAAGGGTACTATAAGTTAATTCAGCGGGTTTGGTAGTGAAATAGCCTAATACGATTTTCAAATCGAAATTTACATAAGCTCTTTTGATTTCAAAGAATCCTTTCAATCCTATTTGCTCTCTACGGAGTACTCCTTTAGGGGCGTTTGGATTTTTATCATAATTACCGCCTTTGATGTACAATTCTTCAGGATTGGTATCGCGGTATTTGTAATGTAAGGCTTCTGCTTGAGTAGGGACGGTAGTATTGCTAGCTACTGCTGTGAAATTATCGGCGATAAAGAAGAATTGATAGTGATTGGGAGCCTGACCAGTAGTCAACAGTGAGTTTATACGTTTACCCTCTTTATCATAGAAAATAAGTTCTATTCCAGAGAGTGATACTCCAGCTAGATCATTACTTCCTTCCCAACGGATGGCGGTAGGATTATCGCTTGCTGGGGTAATAACACCATTTTTGTTCTCAAAATAGAAACGTTGTACTGTTTTGAGGTATTTCACGGGGTAGTCGGGGTTGCCGTGGAAATAGCCGTGAGAATGCCCTTTGGTAAAACGCACTTCAAGTCGGCTCCACTTAGCTACAAACTCTTCGGTAGTAGCTGTGGTTGTGGAAGTTGTGGTAACGGTAGTAGTAGAAGATTGAGTAGTAGAAGGAGTTACTTTATTATCGTCTTTACTGCAAGAGACAGAAAGAAAAGTAACAAATATTGAGAGCAATGAGATTTTAAAAAGGTCGTATATATTTTTCATCGTTTTTTAATGTTAAAAAGGTTATTGTTTAATTTGTATAGGGAGTGTCATATCGGAGTCTAATTGAAAGGCACTAGAATACTCCACAACGTTGTAAGGGCGTTCTTCTTGGGTTTGAGGGTTGAGTTTATTAGCAATAAGGAAGTGTGCTAACTTGATACGCAACTTATAATCGCCCGCAGTAGCCTCGTCTTTGATGTGAAAGATACCTTTTAGACCGATAGGGTCACGTAGTTCAGGGTGTTTTTTATCCCAAGTACGGAAGCGCAATTTTACTCCTTGTGTGCCATAAGAGGCATTTTCGGGGTCGGTATCTTGATATTCATAACTTACAGCTTTGTTCATAGCGGTTACCATCGCATCTCTTCCGTCTTTATTTTCGGGGTAATTCCCTTGAAATAACTGAAAGAAATGTTGGTGGATAGGTGCCATTTCGGCGGTTACAAACTCGTGGTTCATACGCACATTGTTGTTGTAATATACAATTTCGAAACGGTATTCGTGTCCTACTTGCCATTGTATAGGGCTACTGATGTCGTATACAACTCCTTTAGGTGATTTGTTTGCGGTGCGCTCTTGTACTTCCTTAGTGCCTATGTCGGTGATGATAAACTGCACTTTGTCGGGCATATCGTGACCTCTGTCTTTGGTTTCATCAGTAGCAGCTTTAGGTTGGGTGTTGTCTTTACTACAACTACTGAATGTAAAAGCTACTAAAACTATTAAGCTGATAGCTTTTGATAAATATGATATTCTTTTCATTTTTGATGTTTTTATTAGAAATTATAATTTAATCTTACGAATACATTTCTACCCAAATCGTGAGCATAATATCTAAAACGATTGGTGTATTCTTTGTATTCGGTGTTTAAAAGGTTTTCGGCGGAGACTCTTATTCCTAAGGTCTGTTGGTCGCCAATTTTTAAGGTAGTGCCTATATTAGCTTCAAAAAGGTGATAGGCATCGGGGGTGGTGGAAACTAACTCCTGAGAAGGCTCAAAGCGGGTTTGTTTGGTTACAAAGATATGCCCTATACCCACAGTAAAGTTTCTTAGCAACCGTCCATTGCGGTCTACGTTCCATTTTAACTGCTGACTCACACGCGGAGCAGGTATAAAAGGAAAGTAACGCTTGGTTTGCATCTCGTTGGCAAAGACTACAGAACTTTTTAGCTCATAACTTAGTTCGTGGTCGCTTAGGCGATGCCATTTTATCAGAGGCAATCTTGCCTCAAGGTCTACCCCTCTAAAGAAAGCATCCGCTTGAGTGTACTGAAAGATAGGGTATACACCCGAAAATAGAGTGCGTACTTCGCCTGTAGGGTAATCGTAGATATAGTTTTTTATCCATTGCAGGTACATATCTACATTGAGCGATAACTTGGGGTGCTTGTAAGCAAAGCTGGTAAGCCACTTGATACCCGTTTCGGACTGCAACGTCTCATCACCCAAGTCATAAGTACCCGCTCCGTGGTGTAGCCCGCTGCTATACAGCTCGTTTACGTGAGGGGCACGCCACGCTACTCCTACATTGGTGCTAAGGTCTATCCATCTATGACAACGGTATAACATCCCTGCACTATAAGTGATATTGTGAAACTGATGTTCACCTCCATAACGTTGTGAGTACATATCATAGCCATCGGCATTGAGGTATTTGTAGTCGTACCTAAGTCCTACCTCAGCAAGCCACTTTTGGTAATCATAACGTTGTATACCAAAAGCACCATAGCTAAGCGAGGCAAAGTTAGGGATCACAGGTACTACCCCTGTGCCCGGTTGGTTGTAGTTATCCTGCTTGCCGAAACTACCACCTATCATTGTTTGCCAACGCTCATAGCTGTGCTCCCAATCAATATCGAAGGTGTGAGTAGTGAGCTCCATATTGAGGGCAGGGATGCGCGTTCTATCCATTCGGCGGAGGCTGAACTCTTGGCGTATATCTTTCTGGAAAGCGTATTGCGCAGTGAGTTTGCCACCAAAAGGCAAATAGTAAAACGCCTTAGCTTTTAACAAGTGATGTACAACCTTTTGTTTAGGCGCGTTGATAGTGTACGAAAACGGATAGGTAGTGAGAGGTCTGCCGATTTCAAACCTACCCAATAAGTCGTCTAAATTACCAATATGTGACCCGTAGAACACACTACTTTCATTCTCATAACGGCTATAAAACAGCTCGGCAGTACCTTGTTTTTTTTGTACGCCTGTAGCTACCGAAAAGTCAGCCTCACGAGCAGCCGTATTGTTCAGCAAATAGTTGGCCGTACTAAGGTCTCCAGAGCGTTTTAGGGTACCTTGTATGCGCCATGCCCACGAATGTAATTTGGGTACTGAACCTTCTACACTTGCTATAAGGGCTGTTTTTCTACCATTGGAAGCGAAAGAGGGGAGCAATCGGCCGTGGAGTCCATCTCCATAGGGCAGTTTTTTAGGAGCTATGAGGATTACGCCACCTAATGCATCGGAGCCATAGCGCACAGCATCTGCCCCTTTTACCACAGTTATCTGGTCGGCTACCATAGGGTCTATTTCAGGAGCGTGGTCTGCCCCCCATTGTTGTCCTTCTTGGCGCACCTCGTTATTGAGTATCAAGATACGATTGCTGTGCAAGCCGTGAATTACTGGTTTGGCAATAGTAGCCCCCGTTTGTATCATTGAGACACCTGCTATTTGGGTAAGAATTTTAGATAGTTCGTCTCCTGAATGATTTACGAAGCCCTCTCTTTCAAGTGTGCGAACGATACCAGGTAAATTACAAGTCATTTGCTGTTTAATAGGACCCCCTACTACAGTTACGCCTTCTAACTGACTGACCGTTTCCTTCATTACTATCTTATAAAACTGTACGACACCTAATGAAAGAACTGTCTCATAGTCGTGAAAGCCGAGATAGGTAATTTTGAGGGGGTAAGTTCCTCTCGGTAGTTTCTCAATAGTTACTTTGCCATTACTATCGGTGAGGTAATGTTTCCCCATAAAGTGCACTACTGCCCCTACTAAAGGTAATTGTTTTGTATCTTCTACTTGCAGTTGTAATCGGCTTTGTCCAAAAGAAGAAAGCGCACACAAGAGTAGCAGAAGAGATAATATCTTTTGCATAAGAATTTAATTTGAAAATTAGCAAATTTGCCGATTTGTCAATTTGCTAATTGGCAAATTGACTCATTGATAAATTAGCAGGGGGAGCCCGTGAAGGAATGCTAAAGGCAGTTTGAGAGATGCCTTTTTCAGTAAAGAAGAATACGGTTGAAATGGTTTGCTCCCACAACTGATAGGTAAAAAAAGAAGGAGCGAAGAATTGGTGAAGTTGTAAAAAGATACAATCAAAATGAGTGTCGGTAGCAGAGAAGTGTGCTTGGTGATGGCACTCATCGCCTGTGGCTATAGCGCATAACTCTTCCTTAGTGTGGTGATTATGAAAGAATTCGCCCACTGGAAAAGCAACTTTCAGCATACATAAAAGTAGCAGAAAGGCGAAGATGCGCGTATGTAACGATTGTCTTTTTATCATTTTCAATTTGCAAAATTAGTAAATACTTATGAAACAGCAAAGAATTATAGGGTAGTTTTTATTTGAAAAAATTGCTAAATTACTAATTTATCTATACTTTTGCCCCCTGATTTATGACAATACAGAAACTCATATCTTTCATTTATTCTACCAAGCTGATGGCAATTCTCTTCATTGCTTTTGCTATAGCTATGGCAGTAGGAACTTTTGTAGAAAACGACTACGATACCGATACCGCCCGCATTTGGGTGTACAATACTTGGTGGTTTGAGGCGATAATGGTACTTTTTGTGGTAAATTTTATAGGGAATATCTCTCGCTATCGATTGCTTAAAAAAGAGAATTGGGCAGTGCTGGTGTTGCATCTCTCGTGGGTGTTTATCATCGTAGGGGCTGGGGTTACGCGCTACTTTGGTGATGAAGGTATGATTTCTCTACGCGAAGGAGAAACTACAAATACTTACCTCTCCGATCGCACTTATATCACTGTAATGGTAGATGGCACTTATCAAGGAGCTCCCTTGCGCAAAAAGAAACAAAAAGAGGTACTTTTTTCTTCACATACCTCTAATCATTATCAGTGGTCGTCCGATTTTAAAGGCAAACCTTTTAGCATTACCTATAAATCGTTTAAACGCATAGGCAAGGAGATGAATGTCTTAGTATTGGAAGTTGTTTCAGGTAATCAGCGCAAAGAAGTAACAGTAATGGGCAAACGTGGCGTACAGCACCCTCCTACCACAATCACTTTGAACGGCTTGCAGTTTCATCTAAGCTATGGAGCACGTGAAGAGAAGTTGCCTTTTAGTCTTACCCTCAACGATTTTATAGTCGAAAAATACCCTGGTACCGAGAATAGTTATGCTTCCTTTAAAAGTAAAGTAACCGTGAGGGGGGGAGGGAAGACTTTTCCTTATGATATTGAGATGAACCATATTCTCAATTATCAAGGTTATCGTTTGTTCCAATCTTCTTTTCACCCCGATGAACAAGGTACTATACTATCGGTAAACCACGACTTTTGGGGTACCCTCATCACTTACATAGGTTATATACTGCTCTTCGGTAGTATGTTGGCGTTTATGTTTGTAGGCAAATCCCGATTTAGGAAACTCAATCAGCAACTTAAAGACCTCCAAGCCAAAAGGGTTGCAATCGTTTTGGCATTATGTTTTGGCTCTTTGGCTACTGCCCAAACTCCTATGGTAGTACCCAACAAAGCGCACGCTGAAAAATTTGGTGCAATGCTCATTCAAGATGATGGGCGCTTTAAGCCTGTGAATACCTTCTCTTCAGAACTCTTACGAAAACTTAGCAAACACGATACTTATAAAGGGCTCACTTCCGATCAAGTATTGCTTTCTATGCTCCTCAGTCCGCAAGCGTGGTATGAGTCGGACATTATCTATGTAAAGAAAGCTAATGACAGTTTGCATCGTTTTTTGGGAGTCCCTGAAGGAACCAAATGGGTGAAGCCTAAAGATTTTTTTGATGCAAATGGACACTACAAGCTTGCCCCTTTATTGAAAGATATTTACAACACAAATACTCCTAACCAATTTCAAAAAGATTTTAAGGAAGTAGACCAACGTATAGGGTTGCTTAACAGAGCGTTACAAGGTGATATTTTTAAGGTCTTCCCTGTGCCTAATGACCCTAATCATAAGTGGATTTCGCACTTAGATTACGTAAACGATACCCTCCAAATCACCGACCCACTGTACAAGCAATTTGTAAAAAATGCACTGCCAGCTTACCTTATTTTGCTACAACAAGCCACTGAAACAGGCGATTATAGCAAAGCTGATAAGGTGCTCAACAATATCAAACTACAACAAGAATTTTACTCGGCTGAGGTATTGCCCTCACCTGCCAAAATACAAACCGAATTATGGTACAATCGCATCAACATTTTTGAACAACTCTTTCAAGCGTATTTGTATCTTGGTACAGTGTTATTTATAGTATTACTATGGCATATTTTTATACCAAAACAAATTTTTAGAAGACTTACCCAAATAGGTATAGCCTTACTGTGGCTCTGTTTTATCCTGCATACTGTGGGACTTGTTGTACGTTGGTATCTCTCGGGGCACGCACCTTTTAGCGATGCTTATGAGAGTATGATATATGTAGGATGGTCGGCTATTGGGGTAGGACTTTTCTTTTCTCGACGTTCCCCCCTCACGGTTGCAGCTACCGCTTTTGTAACCGCTATGATACTGATGATCGCCCACTGGAATTGGATGGATCCTGCTATTGGTACCCTCCAACCCGTACTCAATAGCTATTGGCTGATGCTACACGTTGCCGTGATTGTAGGTAGTTATGGACCTTTTGCCTTAGGAATGCTCTTAGGGGTTCTCAACCTCCTACTGATGATAGTTACTACCCCAAAGAATGCTCTTAAAATCAATCTTATACAACAAGAACTCACTATCGTAAACGAATTAGCTCTTACAGTGGGACTCGTGATGCTCACTATAGGCAACTTTTTGGGTGGTATGTGGGCAAATGAAAGCTGGGGACGTTATTGGGGGTGGGATCCCAAGGAAACTTGGGCATTGATTAGCATTATGGTTTACGCCTTGGTAATACACCTGCGCTTGATACCCCATTGGCGTGGACGATGGGCGTTCAACTTTATGAGCATTGTTGCCTTTAGCAGTATTCTAATGACTTATTTTGGCGTGAATTTCTACCTTACAGGTATGCACAGTTATGCCACAGGCGATAAAATTATCACCCCTGCTTTTGTGTATTATGCTGTGGGGATAGTGCTGTTGTTAGGACTGGTATCGTATTTGAGAGTGAAAAATGAAAAATGAAAAAGACTTTTTTCTAAAAATCTAATTTAAAATGCAAAACTACAAAAAATAATATAATTAGCTCATACAAAGAGGATTATTTTTTTGATAGGAAGATAAGAGAAGACAGAGTCTTAGATGATTTGGACAGGCTTTTTCAAAATTAGGTTTCTAAATCGTTACCTAATACCTTGAAAAATAATTTTTATTAGTAGGTTATATTTCAGTGTTTTACACCTTTTTTCATATTGTACAGTAACTTGATAAAAAGTACTTTCGCAAATTAAAAAATTAGAGTATGAAAAAAGTAAAACGCTCAACTTTTAAGGTATTGTTCTACCTTAAAAAGAATGCCCCAAAGAAGAATGGTAAGGTTGCTATTATGGGACGTATTACCATTGACAATCAGGTAGCTCAGTTTAGTACCAAACTTGAAATCCTTCCACAGAAATGGGATTTGAAGTACGGAAGGGTAACAGGTAAAACAGAAGAAGCTACCCAACTCAACCGAAAGCTGGAAGAGATTCGCTCACGTATCATTACTCATTATGAGGAACTGATGAAGTACGAGGGAGTGGTTACTGCTCAGAAGCTAAAAGCTACTTTTCTAGGTATAGGAGTAATGGAAGATTC